>CAYNWK010000019.1:0-41511 GCA_964400875.1 uncultured Anaerolineaceae bacterium
GTACTTTTCACGAACAAGGTCTTGTCGAACGGATCGAGCATAAACGCAACGGCGTAGAGATCGACGGACGTTTGCCGGGAAGGTTAGTGGCAAAGTTCAAGCCCTTTGAAAAGGCAACCACAGAGTGATGAAAAAATTCGAGACCGGTTTGAAACCAGGCTCGTTTGCGATGCTATGAAAAGTTTCAACCAGCTCCTAGATCGACTGTCGAACTTCTTTGCGCACCGCAAAGGATTATTGCCGTTTAGCGGAATCCTGCTGGTGGCGATCAATGCCTTGCTCCAATTTTATCCTGGGGCGGGTTGGTTTGTAGAATCGAATCTATTACTCCACTTTGGGGTTATATTGGCTATTTTTGGTATTATGCTGGCCTGGGCGTTGTAAAGGATTGATCGATTACTGGGCCGGATTGACGCACCTCCAGGGGGACATCATCCGCAAATTTCTCAAAATTGTTGATAAAACGGGCAGCCAGCTCGCGATAACTCTGTAAATATTGTTGAGGGCTGGACCAGGAAGAAGCGGGATTCAATACTTGATCGGGCACATCCGGACAAGTTTTGGGTACCTGGAAGCCAAAAACCGGGTCGATGGTGTATTCGGATTTCAACAACGAGCCCGAGAGCGCTGCTCTAAGCATGGCGCGCGTATATTGGATGCTGATACGTTTGCCAATCCCGTACGGACCTCCTACCCAACCGGTATTTAACAACCAACAATTGACTTCGTAGCGGGTGATCTTGTTTTTAAGAAGATCAGCATAAAAACTTGGGTTATGAACCATGAACGGGGCCCCAAAACAAGTGCTGAAGGTTATCTCGGGCTCTTCGCCAAGACCAATCTCCGTGCCACCTACCTTAGCGGTATAACCGGAGATGAAGTGGTAGAGAGCCTGATCGGCGGTAAGCCGGGCGATTGGCGGCATGACCCCCGAGGCGTCACAGGTCAGCATGATAATGTTGCGCGGGTGCCCGCCCATCTTCTCTGGAATGGCGTTATCGATAAAATCCAAAGGGTAAGATGCGCGTGTATTTTCTGTCCGGGCATCGTCATCCAAGTCAATAGTGCGTGTAACCGGATCGAAGATCACGTTTTCCAGGATCGTTCCGTAGCGCCTGGTGCAGGCGTAAATTTCGGGTTCGGCCGCAGGTGAGAGCCTGATTACTTTCGCATAACACCCGCCTTCGAAGTTGAACACCCCCTGATCGCTCCAACCATGTTCGTCGTCGCCGATCAATTGTCTGGTCGGATCGGCCGACAATGTGGTTTTTCCGGTTCCGGATAACCCGAAGAACAGGGCGACGTCTCCTTTCGATCCCATGTTCGCCGAGCAGTGCATTGTCATCACTCCTTCGAGCGGGAGCAGGTAATTGAGCACGGTGAATATCGATTTCTTAATTTCACCGGCGTAGGATGTGTTGCCGATGATACAAATTTTCTCTTCGAAATTTATGGCGATAAACGTGCTTCCCGCCGTTCCATCGATGGAGGGGAAAGCGTTAAAAGACGGAACAGCGATTAGTGTAAACTCAGGCACATGCCGGCGGAAAGTTTCATTGGTTCCAGGGCTGATGAACATGTTGCGTGCAAAAAGGTTATGCCAGGCGAGTTCAGTAATGATTCGCACCGGCAGCTGATATTCTGGATCGGCACCTGCGTAGCAATCTTGGACGAATAAGTCTCGCCCCTGAAGATATCCTTGCAAGCGCGAGTATAGTTCATCGAACTGAGCAAGGTTGTAAGGTCGGTTGTACTCTCCCCACCATATGTGTTCGTCCGTAGTCGGTTCACGCACGATCAATTTATCATTGGCAGCTCGGGCGGTATGTTCGCCGGTAGACACCGTGATCGGCCCGCCGTGGGTGATTTTGCCCTCATTCCTAAACACGATCTCTTCGTATAACGCTTCTTCTGGTAAATTCCAATAAACCACTCGTTGGTTAACCAGGCCGAGGCTCTCCAGTCCAAAATCACTGCGCAAGGCATTCGCCTGTCCCTGCGCGGGCGTTTTAATATCTAATAGGTTATTCATAACCAATCTCGAATGAGTTTACGATCACCGATGTATATTTCTTTAGGTGATTCGGGATCGAGCGCCCAGCGCATCCGCTCGATACCTGTCTTGATATCCTTGACCGAACCTGCATAACTGAGCCTGAGATATCCCTCCATGCCAAATTCCTTGCCTGGGACGGTGACTACCAGAGCTTTTTTGAGGAGAAAATTCGAAAGTTCTACTGAGTTTTTCGCAGAACTGGCGCGCAGATAGGCGCGAAAATCGGGCATGCAATAAAAGGTACCTTCCGGTTCAACGACGCGAAGATGCCTCAAGGTCTTGAGTTCCTGGACGATCACATTGCGGTTGTTTTCCATTGTTAAGCGTAAATTTTCGACAACGGACTGCATGCCTGTCAATGCGCCCTCAGCGGCAGCTTGCAGGAGTATGGCTGGATTGGAGGTAATCTGAGCCTGGATATTGGTCATAACCTCGACCAGAGGTCGGTTGGCTATGACCCAGCCGATTCGAAATCCGGTCATCCCGTAGAGTTTGGAGACTCCATTGACAACGATGACCTTGGTGTTTTCTATATCCTTTTTGGTGAAGGCATACCCTGGAACGGCTATGTTCCCATCAAAGACGAGCTTATGGTAAATGTCGTCCATGATCAAGTAAATGCCTTTCGTCTCACAAAATTCAACGATCTCGGCGATAAAATCAGCTGGATAAATCACCCCCGAAGGATTGTTTGGGCTGTTCAAGATGATCGCTTTTGTATAGGAGCTGGCGGCTTCGCGAATATCCTCCATGCGCGGGTAAAAGCTACCATCCTCAGGCCTGACGATCACCGGTACCCCGTAAACCATCTTGACCATCTCGGGGTAGCTGACCCAATAAGGAGCCAGGATGATCACCTCGTCCTGTGGCTCGATGATCGCAAAAAGCAAGTTGTAGATGGATTGCTTTGCCCCACTTGTGACAATGATGTTTTCCGGCGCTACGCAGCGATTGTAATTGTCTTCAGTATATTGGATGATCGCTTTTTTCAGAGAGGGGATGCCGTCAGTTGGCGTATATTTGATATCCCCCGTGCTTAGTTTGGCTGCTGAGCTCAGAATTGCCGTGATGGGGGCCTTGTTTTTGGGTTCACCAATGCCTAAATGGATAACCGGTTGACCTTTTTCTCTCAACAGCCTGGCTTGTTCATTGAGCCTCAACGTCGGCGAATCGACGATCGAGCGGGCTAACTGGCTCATGCTCATAGGGTCCTGCTCTCCTGATGCTTCAAATATTATCCCGTGAAAACGAGTCTATCCTGATTTGATCGCTCCGTCAATGTGACTTATCTCATCAAGTCTACTTGACAAAACCCCGTATACTTCCCCTACCGGGGCTACTAACAAAGAGCAATACCGAACCTGCTCGACTCCTATGGTTTAATAGCTCCTGAGAACATCTGTTGTTGGTAATTAATACGATGCCTGGAAATTATCTCGTTTTTTATAAACCCTATGGAGTGCTTTCTTCCTTCACCGACCCGGAAGGTCAGGGCCGTCCTTGTCTGGCTGATTACATCCCCATACCCGGCGTCTATGCTGCAGGCAGGCTGGATAAGAATTCGGAAGGGTTGATGCTCCTTACCGATGATGGGCAGCTCAACCACCGTATAACACACCCGGATTTCGAGCATACCAAGACGTATTTCACCCAGGTTGAGGGGACAATTGGTGAAGAAGCGGTCGAAACCTTATCTCAGGGGCTCGCTCTTGGCGATTTTCATACGCTGCCAGCGGACGTGAGCATTATCCCCGAACCCGATCTACCCCCTAAGTCGGTGCCGGTCCGCGATTACCATCCAACCAGCTGGTTGAAGATCACACTTCGCGAAGGGAAAAAGCATCAAGTGAGGCGCATGACTGCAGCGGTTGGCTACCCAACACTGCGGCTGTTTCGCATAGCCATTGGAGAGCTCACCCTGGAGGGATTAAAACCGGGGGAGTGGCGATATCTTGATTCTAAAGAAGTACAGTTATTGACCGTATGATGCCAATGTCGAACCAGACTCCTGTGATCGACCTCGTCGAGGCGCTGCGCCGGGAGATCAGCGGCGAAATCCGGGTCGATCTTCCTACTCTCGTTCTATACAGCACGGATGCCTCTATTTATCAGATTCAACCCCTGGGAGTCGTTTTTCCCAAAACGGTTGATGATCTGGCGGTTATAGTGGAGACTGCTGCGGCCTTTCGGGTACCCATTCTCGCTCGAGGAGCCGGATCGAGCCTTGCCGGACAGGCCGTCGGAGAAGCCTTGATCGTCGATTGTTCCAAGTACCTCGATAAGCATATCGAGATCCATCCCGAAAACAAAACGGCCGTTGTCGATCCAGGTGTGATCCTCTCTAATCTCAACCAAGCCGCGGGCATTCATGGTCTGCAGTTTGGCCCTGATCCGGCTTCGGCTGACCGCGCAACCATGGGAGGCAGTATCGCGAGTAATGCCAGCGGGGCGCACTCTATCCGCTATGGGATGACCGCGGATCACTTACTGTCTGTTGATGTAGTTCTTGCGGACGGAACGCTGGCAACGTTCTCTGCCCAGCCACTCGATCAGGCCCGGCATCACGTTGGTTTGGCGCTGGATGCACCTGCAGAACGGGTCCCCGGTATCGAGGCGAATCTCCTGAGAACTGCCTTGGAAATCCAGGAGAAAAAAGCGCAGGTAATTCGTCAGAATTGGCCAAAGGTCTGGCGCCGGGCTTCCGGGTATAACCTGAATTATTTATTGCCATGGTCGCCTTCATCACCTCCGGAGTGGCTTGATGGTGAGGATTATCCACCTGGCGACCTCGATCATATCAATTTGGCGCCCATAATTGCCGGTTCGGAAGGGACGTTAGCTGTGATCCGGCGGGCGACGGTCAGGTTGGTTCCGAAATCGAGCCATACGGTACTCGGTGTTCTCCCGTTTGGAAGTTTATACGAGGCTTGCGACGCAGTCCCCGAGCTGCTGGAACGCAGTCCCTCGGCGATTGAACTCTTGCCGCGCAGCCTGATTCGTCTGGCAAGATCGATACCGGCGTACGCACACCAATTGGGCTTTCTCGATCAACTCAGCGAAGATGGTAGAGACCCTGCGGCTTTGTTGATCGTTGAATTTGAGGGAGATCGTAAGGAAGGACTGAAGGTAAAAGCTGCGCAGCTTGGTAATAATGTACTGATCGCTGAGTCGATTTCCGATCAGGCGCAGATCTGGTCAGTGCGTAAGATGGGCTTAGGTATTTTAATGTCTCGACCAGGTGAGCCTAAACCGGTCGCGATCATCGAGGACCTGAGCGTTCCGGTCGAGCGTTTGGGTGAGTACGTACGGGAGTTGGAACGGATTTTTGAGGCTCATGGTACTAAAGGCGACTTTTACGCCCACGCTTCGGCAGGATGCCTGCACGTCCGTCCCTTGATTAACTTGAAAGACCAAGTTGGAGTAAAAAGGCTACGTTCCATTGCCCGCCAGGCTATCGATCTGGTGGTTAGCATGGGAGGCGCTTCGACGGGCGAGCATGGCGACGGCCTGGCGCGGTCGGAATGGACCGAGAAGGTATTTGGAAGTGAAATTGTGGAAGTATTTACTGCCTTAAAACGAGCCGCGGACCCGCTTGGGCTTCTGAACCCCGGGAAAATCTTGAGTGCACCGCCTATTGACGAGAATTTACGATTCGGCCCGGATTATAAAGTCAAGGTCTGGGCGACCGCTCTGGACTTTTCAAAAGAGGCCGGCCTCCCCGGGGCCATCGAGCTGTGTAACGGTGCGGGAGTCTGCCGCAAAGGGGATGGGGTGATGTGTCCCTCTTTTCAGGCGACGGCCAACGAGATGCACAGCACACGCGGGCGAGCGAATTTGATGAGAGCAATGATCTCCGGAAAATTTGAACAGGAGCATCAGGCTGAAGAAATCGTCTTCGAAGCGTTGGATCTCTGTTTGGCATGTAAAGGCTGTAAGGCCGAGTGCCCTTCAGCCGTTGATATGGCCAAACTTAAGTATGAGTTCCTTCAGCGATACTATTCGAAAAACGGTGCAGGAGCCCACAAAAGAAAGGCGCGTGATTATCTTTTCGCTTATATCGATAGTTTTGCCAGGCTAGGCCTTCCGCTGGCAGGCTTGATCAACCGAGTATTAAGGATTGGTTTGGTTAAGAGCTTGGGAAAAAAAACCATCGGGATATCAGCAAAACGGACTCTGCCGGCTCTACAGCGTAAATCCTTTCGGACCTATATAGATTCTGCCAGGCTAATTGTCGATTCGGATGCGCCCGACAATCTGGAGCGGAAAGCATTGCAAGAGCGTGAACAAGTACTCTTTCTCATCGATCCCTTCACAGAATATTTTTACCCCGAGAATGGGATTGCTGCTATTGAAGTCCTGGTTCAGGCTGGCTGCAAGCCAATCGCGCTCCCCGTGATCGGCGCTGGCCGTACAGAGATTTCAAAGGGATTTCTGTCCGCAGCAAGGAGGCAGGCAGCGAAAGTTGTTGAGTCTATTAATCAATTCGACCCAGAGGGGAGCTTGCCTGTAGTTGGGGTAGAGCCTTCGGAGATCTACTCACTCAAGGATGAGTATCCGGACCTTCTCTTTGGCGACAGGCGTGTCGAGAGCTTGAAAGAACGCGCCTACACTCTGGAGGAATTCCTTATTCGGCCTGGGAGAGACGAGTTAGAATCTAGAGTAATGCGCATAGCCATTACCCCACAGAACAACAAACCCACTATATACCTACACGGACACTGCTACCAAAAAGCACAACCACCAGCCGCGGATGGATTTGCCACTGGAGTCGCCGCAACACTGGGAATGCTCAGGAAAGCAGGTTACGAAGTTAGATTAATTGAGGCTGGCTGCTGTGGGATGGCTGGTGCGTTCGGCTACGAACGCGAACATTACGAACTTTCCATGCAAATTGGTGAACTCAAACTCTTTCCAGCGGTGCGAAAGGCGGTTGAAGCAGGGGAGGAGACCATCATCTGCGCACCAGGAATATCCTGCCAATCGCAGATTTTTGACGGGACCGGCGTCACGGCTATCCACCCAATCCAGCTGATCCATAGATTGTTGACCAGTTAGCCTTCGAGCAGAAGAATCTCGGGATCCTCAATGAAAGCTTTGATTTGAGCCAGGTATTGCACCGCCTCGCGGCCGTCAACGATTCGGTGATCGTAGCTCAACGCCAGATACATCATCGGTCGAATCACGACTTCGCCATCTCGTGCTATCGGTCGCTCCTCGATACGGTGCATACCTAAAATGCTGACCTGCGGGGGATTAAGTATCGGAGTGCTTAACAACGAGCCAAATACACCGCCATTCGTAATGGTGAATGTTCCACCGCGCAGATCCTCGATCGCCAATGTCCCTCCCCGGGTTTTTTCCACGAATTCGTTCACTTGCCGTTCTATCTCAGCGAACGTAAGCCGGTCAGCATCGCGAAGCACTGGCACGACCAATCCCTCTTCAGCTCCAATGGCAATTCCAATGTCGTAATAATGCTTCAATATGATTTCATCCTGATCCAGCTCAGCGTTCAAGCGAGGGAATTGCTTCAAGGCGCCCACTGCAGCCTTCACAAAAAATGGCATAAAGCCTAATTTAACGCCATAGGTTTCTCGAAAGGATTCTCTTCGTCGTCTGCGCAGTTCTATAACCGCGCTCATGTCTACATCGTTGAAGGTAGTCAACATGGCCGCATTATGCTGGGCATCCAGTAGCCGGGAAGCGATCGTTCGTCTCCTGCGAGACATGCGGATTCGTTCTTCACGGCGACCACTGGACTGTTCCTTTGCGATTTCTTCCGCCGGTTTTTCTGTTACCCTTGCCTGGGCCTGTTTCACTCTTAGAGACTGCTTTTCTCCTTGTAAAGGTTTAGTCTTTTCTTGCTCCATGTAGCGCTCAATATCTTCTTTTGTGATGCGGCTCCCAGGACCATCTCCAGTCAGCGCGGAAATATCAATATCGTGTTCTTGAGCGAAACGTCGCGCGACAGGCGTAATTCTCCCCACGGCTGCATTTCGTTCTGTAATTTCCTCGGAATGCGCTGGTTCTGATTCTTCTAGATTTAATTCTTTTACCGCTTCAGTTCCAACGGCAGGTTCGGGTGGTTCTTCAGGTTTACCCCCATCACTTTCTGGAAGATCTTCGATGACGCCCAAAACATCTCCTACCTGAACGTCTTCCCCCGTCTCGACCCTGATTTCTCCCAAGGTGCCATTTTGGGCAGCGCCAATTTCCAGGTCGACTTTATCGGTTTCGAGCTCGACGATCGGTTCGCCAACCGAAACGCGCTCACCCTGATTCTTCAACCAGTTCGTAACAGTGGCCTCGACCACCGATTCGCCTAATTCCGGGACAATAATTTCACTGGGCATATCTTAATCCCTTTCTACTATGCCGCCGTCTTCAAGAACATTCTGCCTGTTCTCGAATGCTTTCAAGTCGTAAGCTTGCTGGATGATCGCTTTTTGATTGATCGCATGCCAGGAAGCCGATCCCTCTGCGGGGCTGGAATTGGCGATCCGCCCGATGTAATGTAAAGGCCAGCGCCCATCGATCAACTTTTCCAGGCGCGGACGGGCAAACCTCCACGCACCCATATTCCTGGGTTCTTCCTGCAGCCAAACGACTTCTTCGATCCTATCGTATTGATTGAAAACTGACTCCAGTTCAGCGCCTGGGAATGGATAAATTTGTTCCAGGCGAACGCTAGCGATCGCGGTCGCTTCCTGGTATGCCTCTGCGGTGACCAGATCGACATAGATTTTCCCAGTGCAAAGGATTAAGCGCCGCACCTTATCCGGATCCTTTTGGGCGCGCGGATCATCCAATACCGCGCGCCAGGTACCTTCTGCAAAATCATTCGGCGGAGAAGCTACCTTCGGATGACGCAACAAACTTTTCGGTGTCATCACAATCAGGGGTAGTGGATCACTTTTTAGGAGCTTAGCCTGGCGCCGCAGCAGGTGGAAGTACTGCGCTGCCGTTGTACAATTAGCGATGCGCATGTTCGTTTGGGCAGCCAATAGCAAAAAGCGTTCCAGTCGCCCGCTGGAATGATCCGGACCTTGACCCTCGTATCCATGGGGCAATAACAAGACCAGCGAAGGAGTTTGCTCCCACTTCGCTCTCGCAGAGACCAGGAACTCATCGATCATCGGCTGGGCGCTGTTGATGAAATCGCCGTATTGGGCCTCCCAAATGACCAGCACCCCCGGAGACTGAACGTTATAGCCGAACTCAAAGCCAACCGCTGCGTTTTCAGAGAGCGGACTGTTATTGACCTCCATCGAAGCCTTGACCTGGGGGATCGACTGCAGAGGGATATAGGTTCGCCCGCTCTCGAAATCATAGAAAACCGCGTGACGCTGGTTGAAAGTCCCTCTCCTGACATCTTCACCCATGATCCGGATTGGAATTCCGTCGCACAAAATCGATGCGAAAGCCAGTTCTTCAGCCGTTGCCCAGTCGATATTCGCTGCTGTCGGGCTCTCGAAGAGTTCCCGTCTCCGATCCATGAAGCGTTTCATTTTTGGATGGAGGTTGAAATTATCCGGTACGTCTAAAAGCGCGGCGTTCAATTCTTTAAGCAATTCCAGCGAAACGGATGTTTGAACACGACGCGCCTCACCTGGAGGGGGCGGTTCGAGCTGAGGTTGGTAAAGCTCTTCTTCGGGTTCTAAATTTTCCAGGACCTCTTGGAGCCTGGTCATTCGCTCTTGTAATAATTTATCCGGGAGTTCTTCAACGATCTCTTTTCGTTTGATTAATTCATGCGCCCAAAGCTGGCGAACGGTAGGATGTTTCTCAATTGTCTTATACATCACTGGTTGTGTGAAGCTGGGCTCGTCCCCCTCGTTATGTCCGTAACGTCTGTAGCCGATTAAATCGATTAAGTAATCTTTTTGAAACTTTTGCCGATAAGCAAATGCCGTCCTGGCTGCCTCTATACAGGCTTCCGGATCATCTGCGTTTACGTGCACGATGGGGATTTGAAAGCCCTTAGCCAGATCACTGGCATAGCGAGTGCTGCGACCTTCTTCAGGAGTTGTAGTATAGCCGAGCTGGTTGTTAGCGATGATGTGGATCGAGCCCCCGATTTGATAGCCGGGCAAACGCGACAGGTTCAGCGTTTCAGAGACGATCCCCTCTCCGGGAAAAGCAGCATCCCCATGGATCAATACCGGCAGGGCTGCATTGGGGAAATACTCCGGAGTGCCGGGACGATCGACCTTGCTGCCAGCAGCTCTGGCCATGCCGGTCACCACCGGGTCAACGTGTTCCAGGTGGCTCGGGTTTGGAACCATCGAGATGACCACCTCGACCGAGCTATCTCCAGCGATATCCCGCCTGGCGCCTTTGTGGTATTTGACGTCGCCAGTCCAACCCAATTCATTGCGTGTAGTATAATTTGAGCCCGGATCTTTAAACTCAGCCAAAATTTGAGCGTACGGCTTGCCTAAAACGTGGGCGAGTACGTTCAATCGGCCGCGATGGGCCATGCCTAGGATGATCGAGCAAATCTCCTCTCCGGCAGCAGAGCTGACCAGCTCGTCAAGCATCGGCACGAGCATATCCAACCCCTCGATAGAAAAGCGTGTCTTGCCAGGAAAAATCCGGTGAAGGAATTGTTCAAAAGCCTCTACCTGGGTGATTCGCTCTAAGATTCCGCGAGGGTTTATAGGGTTGTTTGGATGGCGGAATTCGCCGCATTCTGCCGCAAAACGCAGCCATTCCCTTTCTTCTGGATCGCGGATATGACCGTAGCTATAGCCGATTCGGCCTTCATAGACCTTGCGCAATCCTTGGATGGCTTCCAAGGCATCATTCGCTTCTTCTGCAATCGGTCCATCGACGACTTCTGCAGGTAGTTGGCGAAGATCCTCATCCGTCAAGTTATAACGCTCTAATTCCAGCCAGGGATCGCCCGGTCTTTCACTACCGAGCGGGTCCAATTGCGCTTTTAAATGCCCGTACGAACGGATTGCTTGAGCCAAATTGGCTGCAGCGATGACGCGCTCGGCCCGTAGACCAGGAGATATTTCTCGGGTGCTAGGTGTTAAATCATAAGGCGACCAGGATTGGAAGAATTTCCTGGTCGCATCATCAACCGATTGAGGATCTTTACTAAAGCGGTCGTAGAGTTCGAGAACGTAAGCTAAATTAGGTCCATGAAATTCCCGTGCGGAGCTCATGGAATCGATCATAACATGATTGAAATCCCGCGTTAGATATAAAACGAGATCTATTCTGACTGCTCATCTAATTTTTTCCGGTCATCTCCATCCGGACCGTAGCTGAACAACATACGGACTTTTCCTTCCGCCATCGTCTCTATGTGTACGGGACGACTCCAAAGCCTGTACAGGTTTCGCAACGTACCTTGAGCGTACGGAACATCCAGGTCTACGCCTTCATAACGATGAACCAAGTACAGTTCGCCCCGGTTCGCGTAATTGCCATCGACAACTTCGATGATAGGTTGGCCGAAATTGGTTAACTGGAAAAGCAGTCGTTTCTTGATCGCGTCAAATTCCCTACCGGAGATCTCGTATAAATCCGTGACCTCATTGTAGTCAAAAGTGAACATACGATGGCGCCTGGCAAAGTCGACCGTGAGAAATTCGTCAATGAAGCCAACGTCGTTGTAGATCCGGCGAACTTCAAACACCTTTTCGCGGCCTTGGCCCAATTTCAGGTCCCATTCAGCCCGTGCTTGCATATCCTCGCAACGCTCATATTCTGAGCCAAAGGCGCCCCGGTTCCATCGATCCTCGACATCCCTGAACAGTTCCAACCCCATTTTGTAAGGGTTAAGCCGTCCAGGACTGACAGCCACCGTTCCGGAATGATGTTCCGCATAGTCGATGAGTTCGTTGGGCTCCAATATTTTCTGGGTCATCAGAGTAGAATGCACGTAGGAAGCCCAACCTTCATTCATGATTTTGGTTTGGCGTTGAGGGGCGAAATAATATGCTTCTTCACGTACGATGTCCAGGATGTCGTGCTGCCAGTTTTCTAACGGCGCATGCTCTAACATAAACAACATAATATCCCGCTGCGGGTCTTCCGGAAAGTTCTTCAGCTTGAGCAATTCCTCGTCCAGGCGCGCCTTTTGATCCGCCAGAAAATCTGGTGGATTAATGAATTGATCCATGTAATCCTTGGCCGGCAATTTGCGGATGGAAGGCTCTCTATCTCCATCTTCGGAGGATTGTAAAGGCTGTCTACGAACGCCAGGCGCGTGGATGTCGATCAGGTTATCGATTGAGAGACAGGCATCGATGAATTCTTCAACCGCGTCGATCCCATATCGTTGGATGTGGCGTCGAATGCGGGTAGCATGGTTGGCCATTTCGTCCAGCATTTTTCGGTTGGTATGAGCGAACCACAAATTGTTCTTGAAGAAATCTGCATGGCCGCATACGTGAGCCATGACCAGTTTCTGATCGACCAGCAGATTGCTGGCAAGCAAGTAGGCGATACAAGGATCGGTGTTGATCACCATCTCGTAGATACGGTGAAGCCCGTAAGCGTAAGATTTCGACAAGCGTTCATATTCCATCCCAAAACGCCAATGCGGGTAGCGCGTGGGAAAACCATCATAGGCAGCCACCTGGTTGAGCATGTTGTAATCCAGCATTTGGAAACGAATTTCGGGGAAGTCTAATCCGAACTCGCGAGCATACCCTTCGATGGTCGTCTGAATATCCAATAACTCTGGTGATATAGTCACCGGTAAAACTCCAACTTCACTGATTTGTTTTTATTCAGGCTGGCAGCCCACACCGGCTGCCAGCCTGTTCAGCGGTGTAAATACGGCGAAGGCAGCCAATTTACGAACCCGCCATGGATTTGCCAGGATAAAAATTCCTATAATCCTTTGCCCAAGAAAGTTTTTATAGCTTCAAAGACATCGTCCCGCTCGTTGATCTCCGTCGAGCTCAGTTTGTCGCTATCGATTTTTTTGACGTTGTCGATAAATTGCTTACCATAATAGCTCCGTACCTGTCCATAACAAAACAGGTTCATATCCGGGAGCAGCCGTTCTTCGAGCAGATTTACACAGCGTTCGTCGTCCGCGCTGTCAAAGTTCTCTCCGTCTGAGAAATGAAAGCCATATAGGTTCCAATCCGACGGATTGAACTCTCTCTGGATGATCTGGTCGCATAAAGCATAAGCCGACGAAATTCGCGTCCCGCCGCTCTCACGCAATGAATAGAACGTATCCGCATCGACTTCGTACGCTTTCGCATCGTGGACGAGATAACGCGTGGTCACGCGTTGGTAGTGTGCCTTCAGCCAGGTATCGATCCAGAAAGCCGTCAGTCTCACGAGATCTTTCTTACGGTCAGACATGCTGCCTGAAACATCCATCATGTAAAAGATAGCGGCGTTGCTCTCCGGACGGGGATAGGTTTTCCAGGAGCGGTAGCGTTTGTCATCCCGTATAGGCACGATCCTCGGATCATTGAAATTATAGGAGCCGGAGGCCAGTTGTCTTTTTAACGCCTCCCGGTAAGTGCGTTTGAAGTAACGCAGGCTTTCCGGGCCAACCCGGCGCATGCCAGTATATCGGGTGATCTCTCCTTCGACGTTATTCTTGCTTTTTGGTTGGATGCGGGGCAGTTCAAGCTCTTCACCCAGGATTTGAGCTAATTCTTCGAGCGAGATCTCGACTTCCATGATATGCGCGCCCGGTTGATCGCCTGCTTGATCGCCGCCTTCGCCCGGTTTGCCATTCCCACCGATTGGAGTTCCATCTTCGCCTTCACCCTGGCTGACCCCTTTTTGTTTACCTCCAAAACGGAAATAAGGCAGCTGGATCTCAGGTACAGGGATGCTGACCAATTCCTTGCCGCGCCGGCCAATCAATTCACCATTGGTGATATATTTGCGCAGGTTGCGCTTGACATTGCCGCGCACGATCTTGCGGAAACGTCCCACATCCTGTTCGATGGCTAATATCATACGGTTAACTCCTCATTCGACGTAGTCGCTCGCCTATCGCTATTCCTTAGCAGCGGTATCGCCGCGGGCAAAGATGCTGGCTACGTAATTGAGCACGTCCGTAGAACACACATCACAATAACCCATGTTTTTGATCATCCGGCTCTTGACCACCTCGATCTTTTTCTGGGTTTCATTATCGATGACGTTGGACACCAGGCTGGTCAGCTTAATAGAGTCTTTCTGATCCTCGAATAACTTCATCTCCAACGCCTGTCGCAAGCGATCGTTCGAATCCCAGGTGAAGGTTTTCCCATCGATGGCTAACGCGCCAATGTAATTCATGATCTCACGGCGGAAATCGTCTTTGCGGCTCTCCGGAATCTCGATCTTTTCTTCAATCGAGCGCATCAGGCGTTCATCGGGAGACTCATCTTGTCCCGTATACTGATTGCGCACCTTTTGTTTCTGCGTATAGGCCTTGATGTTGTCGATGTAGTTGGCGCACAGGCGCTTTATCGCCGCTTCATCCGCCGTGATAGCTCGCTGGACCTCGTTTTTGATGATATCGTCGTACTCTTCCCGGACAACACCGAGCAATTCGCGGAATTGCTTGCGCTCCTGGTCGCTTGTGATCAACGAATGGTGTTTCAGGCCTGCTTCCAGCTCCCGCATCAACATGAACGGATTGACACAAGTGACCGCATGATTGCTCACCAGGACATTCGATAATTTATCCTGGATATAACGGGGGGAAATACCCACCATGCCTTCTTTTTTAGCCTCAGCCTGGAGTTCGATGACACTGTCCTCGGTAAATCCAGGGAGCGAACGTCCATCATACAATTTGAGCTTTTGCAACAGGGTCAATCCTGCCCGTTTGGGTTCTTCCAAGCGGGAAAGGATCGCCCACAAGGCCGCCACCTCCAGGGTATGCGGGGCAATGTGTTTGCCGATCACTTTTCGGTCGTTGAAGTCGCGCTCGTAAATGCGTACTTCGTCCTGGAAACGGGTGACGTAGGGGATATCGATCTTGATGGTCCTGTCTCGCAAAGCCTCCATGTACTCGTTGTTCAACAACCTGCGGTACTCTGCTTCGTTGGTGTGCCCCAGGATTACCTCGTCGATATCCGTGTGGGCGAATTTCTTTGGCTTGATCTTGTGCTCTTGGGAGGCGGTCAACAGATCATACAAAAAAGCGACGTCCAACTTCAAAATTTCGATAAACTCAACCAGGCCGCGGTTGGCGATATTGAGCTCCCCGTCGAAATTGAAGGCGCGCGGGTCCGAGTCGGAGCCGTACTCCGCGATCTTGCGGTAATTGATATCACCGGTCAATTCTGTTGAGTCCTGATTTTTCTCGTCCTTGGGTTGGAAAGTGCCAATGCCGATGCGATCTTTTTCCGAGATCAGCAAGCGCCTCACACGCACGTGGTCAAGCACCTCGAGCCAATTGCCGTCGGCTTCGGCCAAGAACTGGTTGAAGACGAAGCGACAGGCAGGACACAAATCCCCATCGATCTCAACTTGGTGATTGCCGTTATTGGCAGTCGCGCTTAATTCACCGGTAACTGCTGTTCGAAAATCGTGCGGAATAAGGTGCAAGGGTTCTTCATGCATGGGGCAATCCATGCGTTGGCCGTTGTCTAGGAGCCAGTAGAAGGTATAAAGCCGGCCATCATCCGTACGCGAGTAAGCTTCCAAACCCTTCTTTAACAGGCGAACGATAGTGCTTTTTGCCGTTCCAACCGGACCGTGGAGCAGCAGGACGCGCCGCTCGGTGCCATATCTGCGGGCAGCTGAATCGAAAACCCGGGCCAACTCCATCAGCGGTTTATCGAGCCCAAAGACAGCGTCCTTACCGTCTTCAAACGGGTCGTCGAAGAAGTGATAATGAACCAGCTGCTCTCGGTTGCGGGAATATTCATCGAAACCATAAGAAACCAGCATGTCGTAGAGGCGTTGGTACGCTGTGCGGGTTACTCCAGGATCATCCCGAACGATCTCCAGATAGTCCTCAAAGCTGCCTTCCCAATGCAGATCACGAAAGCTATCAACGTCTTGCATTTCGCTGATTTTGTTCAAGATCGGGCTCGATGCGGTCATTTTGCCACCTCCATACCTTTTTACCGGAGATCCTATATTGAGATAGATCACTCCGATTCTGACTCCAGTTTATTCTTTTAATGGCATTACCACAATCGGAGAAGCCCTTAAATTCCGGTTGAAAAACCCTGAATTATCACAATAGAAACCCTGAATTCTGCGATTAAAATAAAAAAGAGAGGCTGTTCACCTCTCTTCGTAAAATTTTTGGACCGGTTGCTGAGTTCGCCAGGCGAAACAGCCTGCTTGATCGAATTATTGACCTGCGACTGCCGTCATCTCCTCAAACAACTTGTAAATCTTATTCAGCAGATCATTGCCGAAGTCAGACTTGGCGATAAAATCATCTGCCTGTACTGCCTGGCTGGCGTTGCGGTATTCATCGTTGTCGTGCAATGTCAGGATAATTACGTAGGGAGGATCGGGCAGACTTTTGATCCTACGTGTAGCGTCCAGACCATTGATCCCTGGCAGCGCGATGTCCATCAATACCAGGTCGGGGTTCAACCGGCTGACTTGTTCGATCGCCTCTTCTCCGGACAGAGAAGTTGCGATTACGTCAATGTAGGGATCGGATATGAGAAATCTGGATGCAGCGTCAAGAAACTTGGGGTTGTCATCTACCAAAAGCGTGCGTATCGAATCCATTAACTCCACCTCTAAGGGATTGTGAGCCTAAGTATTTTATACTAAAAATGAAATCTAGACAATCAGGGTTTTCCTGAGATCCATGAGAAGAAACCCCTAGGGAAAACACGAGTCGTCTTAGAGAGTACTTAAAAAGCTATTTTTCAATCGTAACAAGCCCCACACGTATGGCAAAACGGACCAAGCCGGCGATATCGTGAATGTCCAATCTATCCATCAACTGAGTGCGGTGCGTCTCGACGGTTTTCACACTGATGTTCAACAGATTGGCAATTTCCTGCGTTTTGTTTCCCTCGGATAGCAATTGCAAGATCTCGCGTTGCCGCGGCGTCAAGCGATCGAGCAGCTGAATTGGGGTAGGTTCATCCGAACGTTCCATTTCTGCTCCTACCCGGCGCACGTACTCCGCAATAACATGTTTGGAAATGCGCGGGCTCAGGTAAGTCTCCCCCTGATATACGGCCTGGAGAGCGAGTTCGAGTTCGGCGATGTCGGCATCTTTGAGCAAATAGCCCTTCGCCCCGGACCGTAAGGCTTGCAGCACATACTCTTCGTTGGTATGCATCGACAGGATAATCACCTGGATGTTGGGGTAATCCTTAGCCAGGCGGATCGTTGCTTCCAGTCCATTCATACCCGACATGGCAATATCCATCATGATCACGTCTGGTTTGTGAACGCCAGCCAGCTCAAGTGCTTCTCGTCCGTCGTCTGCTTCGGCGACGACTTCTACACCGGAAATCTTATTCAGCAAGGCTCGAATTCCACCGCGCACCAGTTTGTGATCATCAGCCAGCATTACTTTGATCGGGTTCATTTCTCGGTAATCAGCTCTCAATAATTGGTCTGTGCGGGCAAACAAGGCTCATAGATCAAACTCGAAGCGTTCAAGTTGCTGTTTCAGCGGGAAAATGGCTCGTATTTCCGTGCCTGTGGCGGGATCGGACACGATCTCGATTTGCCCGCTTACCAGCTGCACCCGTTCCTGCATACCCAACAAGCCTAAACTGAGATCGCCAGCAGCTCTTTCCATAACCGCACCTACATCAAAGCCAATGCCATCATCCCGGATGATTAATTCTAATTCCTGCTCGCTCTCTCGTAACGCTATCTTCACATGATTGGCGTTGGCATGGCGGATGATGTTTGTCAGCGCTTCTTGAACGACGCGGAAACAGGTCGTTTCCAGTTCCGGTGGTAATCGCAGCTCCGGCAGGTCGGCTGTAAATTGGGCTTCAAATCCGGCGCGCTGGGCCTGGCGGTCGATATACCAGCGTAAAGCGGCCACCACTCCCAAGTCATCCAGCAAGGAAGGGCGCAAATCCAGAGAAAGATCGCGAACTTGTTCCAGCGTGCGTTCGACAACGTCAATACTCTCATCCAATTGGGCAAGAACCTCTTCTGAAGGAAGAGAACGGCGAGCAGCCTGAAGGTTAACCTTTACAGCCGTCAACGCCTGTCCGATCTCGTCATGCAGCTCTCGTGAGATGTGCCGGCGCTCGGATTCTTGGACTTCGAGCAATTCTTGGGATAGCATCTGCAGACGGCGCCTTCCAGCCCAGATTTGTTCGAACAAGCGTGCGTTTTGAATTGCTACGCCAACTTGACGGCCAAGCGTTGAAAGCAGGGTAATTTGATCCTCCGAAAATCCCGCCGGCGACTTGCTAAACAAGTCAATCACACCTTGGACCTGGTCCTTTGCCACCAAGGGTACGCACAGGTAGCTGTGCCAGGAAGGACGAACGACATCCAATTCCTGGTATACATTCTGTAGTACCGACGCCAATTCAGGTTCGTGCACCGCGTGTTTTTCACGCACAACGCGTTCATAATGATAACTGCTGGTCGGAAGGCGTTTGATTTCGGATAGTATGGCTGCCGGCACGCCCCAGGCCGCTTCAACGTAAAGAGAATCGTCGAACTCATCGTAGAAGAATATTACACCGCCGGGTATGTTTAATCGTTCAGCGAGCAGATTTTTTAGACTCTCGAGAACTTCCGGCAGCTCCAAGGATGAACTGACCGCGCCGGTAACGGCATTTAATATCGATAAATCGCGGTTCTGGCGGACGATCTCCGTCTCGATCCGCTCCCGTTCTATTTCCCTGCGCTCGAGCACTTCGCCCATCTGGTCAAATGCACTCGCTAACTGGCTCAATTCGCCGCTGCCGTAGGGTAATCCAGTCCTCGCGCTTAAATCACCAGCCGCAAGGCGCTCTGTAGCATTCAATAAGGAGCGCAATCGGCGTAGAAAGAAGACTTCACCCCCAAACCACGCCGCAAGTAGGGCAAAAAGAAATACAGCGCTCAACCCAATGATCTGCCGGTTGAGCAGGTGTTTGGCTGAGGCGAACGCCGTCTCTTCGGAAATTCCCACGCTCAAGGAATAGCCAGACAGGGCGGTATCGTTCAACGACGTGAAGGCATATAATCGACTAACCTCGTCTACTCCAGCCAGCGACTCGATCCCTTCAGCGTTTTCGATCAGCTTTTGAGTCAAGGGTGAATCAGTAACCTGCTTCCCGACCCATTCTCCCGGGTCAGGAAAGTGCAGCAGTATCGTGCCCTCCGAGTCGGTCATGATTAATGCAGAACCTTCAGGCAGCTGTGGTTTGTTCATGGTTTGATTTAACCAGTTGAGATCCAACGCTGCGAACACAACCAACTGCAATTGATCATCCTCCAGGACAGGATAACCAAAATCGACGATCGGTAACCCAAGTGTCTCATCAAAGCGGTAATTACCGGCTGAATACGAGCCTGTCGCCACTGTGCGCTGGAAATATTGCTGATTGGAGACATCCATCGAACGGCCGGTTTGCAATGCGGAGCACAAAACGACGCCTTTCGGCGAGGCGACGCCCAGGTTTGCATAACTTGGATATTGAACGAGCAGTTCGGCAAAGAGGGGATTGCAGCTTTCCCAATCCTGTTCACGTACTGAGGAGAGGTGTGAGAGGGTCAGCAGCAGTTGGCGAGTATTGTCAATGACGCGCTCTTGTTCGGATACCATCAAGCGGGTCAACCACTCAGCTTCCGCCTGAACATCACCCGCGGCAATACGCTGTTGTTCTGCGACGGAATATCCAAATAAAATGATCGCCGGGATAATCGCCAGGAGAACCAAAAAGATCAGACGCGTACGCAGGCTGGAGAACAAGGCGGAAACCATCGGTTTGTCCTCCGATTATATGACAAGTTTCAAGACTATTTCTCAAAAACTTCGTAATATCCCCGATCCAGTTCGTCGTCGGCCAAATGGGCATAGCGCTGGGTGACCTGGATATTGCGGTGACGGGCGAGCTCCTGGGCGAGCTTTAGGTTTCCGGTGCCTTGCAGCACGGTCGTGACGAAATAATGCCGGAAGGAGTGAGGGGTGATCGTGCCGATGGCATCCGCACCCAGCGCTTCTTTTACCCGCTGCGTAACGATATTCCTGCCGGTCGTTGTCGAGATCGGTTTCACATGTTTACCCGCCCCGCGGTCATGTCGGGCGAAGAGGGGCAGGGAAGACAAAGGCTTTCGGGACGAACCATCCAGTTTGGCGCGCAGATTGAGGTAGTCTTTCAAGGCTTTTAGCGATCGAGTGGAGAAACGGATCACCGCTTCCCGGTCTCCTTTGCCGATGATAATCGCTTTACCTTCGTTCCAGTCAATGTCCCCACGCCGCAGAGCACAGGCTTCGTGTACCCGCAAACCTGTATCCGCTAAGGTGAGTAAAAAAGCCTTGTCACGCAGGTTGCGCAGGTATTCTGCTTCATCTTCGACAGATAGAGATGCAATATTACTTGCGTAATTTATTACATCTTCAATATCATTACGCGGAAATTGAGGCAAACGCTGGCCAGTGCGGCGGGTACGCTGGCGAATAAGCAACCTTAAACGGGGCAGGTTGACCCCAGCCAACCTTTCGGCAGCCAGGTATTCGAAGAAACCGCTGGCCGCGGTGATGTAGAGGCTCTCGGTGGTTGGAGCGTACCGCTTTAACGCGGTAGCGAACCAGACGATGGCTTCTTCAGTTAATTCGCTTGCAAGTGTGGTATGTGGTGCCATGTGGTGTTTTGAAAGCGAAGCGCAGAAAGCGTTTAGGCCGTTTGTGTAGGTGCGGGCTGTGTTGGCGCTGCGCGCCAATTTGACGCTTTCCAGGTAGGCGTGAATGGCATCTTCAATGGTGAAGGTCTGGGAGGCGGTCATCAAGCAAGCCTTTAGTGTTCTCGGGTATATGTTTATGATAATGTTACTTATCAATACCATAAAGATTTTATACGAAATGACGGACCATGTCAAGCCCCCTCTTGAATTGGGGGAAGACAGACTGAGTTGATTGGTCTCGTAGCTCACATCACTTTATCTACCAGGGAAGTTGATTCAAACCGTATTTTCCGCATTCCGGACCGTTAATGCCACTCCACCACTACCCTGCCCTCAGAACTGGGCTCATTTTATCCCGGTGGTTTGAAGATACCGTTATCAGGAACATTTAGTTATCCCGCGGAACTCGAGACCGTTTTCACGAAAAATAACGGCTAAGCGTCCTGGATTTGATAGTTTCTGCAAGCACGGGGGCTTATAATTGACCCAAGATTTCGTTCGATCGACCGGATATGAAGCGTAAACTATTAACTATGCGCAAAGTAGCCATTCTTGGAATAGGCCAAACATCTGTTTCCGAACACTGGGACAAATCGCTACGCGAACTGGCGGGCGAGGCGATCTTCGCGGCTCTCAACGACTCCGGTCGCCAGACTGCGCAGGCGCTCTACGTGGGCAATATGCTTTCAGGTTCTTTAAACCAGCAAGAGCATTTAGGCGTTATGGTCGCCGATTGGGTAGGGTTTACCCCAGGCGAAGCGCTCAAAGTGGAAGCAGCCTGCGGGTCCGGCGCTGCCGCCCTACGCGCCGGCGTGATCGCAGTCGCCTCCGGAGAGCTAGACAGCGCCATGGTCGTTGGCGTCGAGAAAATGACCGATTCAAAACCGCCCGAGACGACCTCCGCTTTGGCGACAGCCGCAGACGCAGATTGGGAAGCTGCCGAAGGGCTGACTTTTGTCGCCATTAATGCCTTAATTATGCGTCGATATATGCGGGAATTTGGTTGGAAACACACTGATTTTGCCCCCTTCTCGATCAACGCGCATGCCAATGCCGAACACAACCCCAACGCGCGCCTGCCCTTCCCAATCACCCTGGGTGAATATAAAGCCGCGCGTATGGTTGCGGAACCGATCAATCTGTTGGATGCTTCACCGATCGGCGACGGCGCCGCGGCGGTACTGCTGGTACCCGCAGAGGGACTGCAGGGCAGGCATCATCACAGCGTCGTTATCGAAGCCTCCTCCTGTGCGACGGACAGCCTCGCCGTTCACGACCGACGCGATCCAATATCTCTGGCTGCTGCTGCCCGATCTGCCCAAATTGCTTTTAACCAGGCTGGCATCGTGCCCGCTGAAGTTGATTTCTTCGAGCTGCACGATGCCTTTTCAATCATGTCGGTGCTTTCTCTGGAGGCTTGTGGCTTTGCCGAGCGCGGCCAGGGTCCCCGCTTAGGTTTGGATGGGCACATCCTCCCTACCGGCAGCATTCCCATCACTACGCTTGGCGGGTTAAAAGCTCGGGGGCACCCGGTCGGTGCAACTGGCGTCTACCAGGTTGTCGAATCGGTGACGCAGTTGCGTGGGCTTGCAGGCGCCGCCCAGATTGCGGACGCTAAGACTGCCCTCGTCCAAAATATCGGCGGATCAGGTGCGACGGTTTACACCCATATCCTCTTGCGATCCTAAATTACAGCTTCCCTAATCAGAACGTTTGTGCTATTATCAAGTCAACCTTTGCTCAACCAAGTGTTGACTTGAGCTTCATTGCTCACTCTTGCAAATTCCCCAGCCAAAGGAGACAGGCACGATGAGCGCAGTCGATAAACTGAAGGACCTCACCGCCCAGATGCACTTGGAGCCGGCAGAGGAGGCTCTCTGCAGTCATGGAGTACGCCCGGAGCGTCCAGCTGGGATGATCCACGATGCCGCCATGCCCGGGGGAAAGCGCATCTGGTTGCTGAAGACATTGCTGACCTCAGCTTGCGAGCGTAATTGTTACTACTGTCCTTTTCGCGCCGGTCGTGATTACCGCAGGACGACATCCTCTCCCGACGAAATGGCCTCCACATTTAATCTGCTTCACCAGAAGAGGCAAGTTGAAGGTTTATTTCTCAGCTCGGGGATCGCCGGCGGAGGGGTTCGCACGCAGGATAAGCTCCTCGACACAGCCGAAATCCTGCGGACCAAATTCCAGTTCCGCGGTTATTTACATCTCAAAATTATGCCCGGAGCGGAAAAAGCTCAGGTTTTCCGCGCCATGCAGCTTGCCGACAGGGTCTCGGTCAACCTGGAAGCGCCGAACACTCGACGTTTGCAGGATCTGGCGCCGCGCAAGCAATTTTTCGACGAGCTGTTGGAACCCCTGAAATGGATCGAGGATATTCGACGGACACGCTCACCTGAATCCAGCTGGAACAAGCGCTGGCCTTCCTCCGTCACGCAGTTCGTTGTTGGCGCGGTTGGAGAAAGCGATGTGGAGTTATTACAGACCAGTGAATACCTCTACCATCAGCTCAATTTGCGGAGAACTTATTTCTCTGCTTTCAATCCCATCACCGACACACCGCTCGAGAATCTCCCCCCCACCCCACCAATCCGGGAGCACCGGCTCTACCAGGCCTCCTTCCTATTGAGAGATTACCACTTTGGAATGGAGGAATTGCCTTTCGATACTCTGGGTAACCTGCCTCACCACACCGATCCAAAATTGGCCTGGGCGCAAACTTATCTCAAGGAGAACCCTGTTGAGATCAACCAGGCCGAGCTGCAGGAATTGCTGCGGATCCCGGGGATCGGAGTTAAGGGTGCAAAAAGGATTATTAAGCACCGGCAGCGCCTTAAATTCAGCAGTGTCGCGGACTTGCGCCGGATCGGCATTAATCCAAAACGCGCCGAACCCTTTATCCTCTTGAACGGCCACCGCCCAAAGCAACAGCTCTCTTTATGGTGATAAAATAATCCGTGTTGTGGAAGATACCTCTGCGCAGCCTCACCTTTCCGGCTTGGTTCGATTAGGCGTCGATATTGGGGGAACCTTTACTGACTTTGTGATGTCTGATCCGAAAGAGGGGAAGATCCGCACCTTCAAACTACTTTCAATTCCCAAAAAACCCGCTCAGGCCGTCCTAGACGGTCTGGATTTAATTAAAACTCAATTTGGGATCGAGATTGGAGACCTCACCATCATCCACGGGTCCACCGTAGCGACCAATGCTTTGCTAGAGCGAAAAGGCGCCCGGACAGCTTTGATCACAACACTAGGCTTCCGGGACGTTTTGCAGATTGGCCGTCAAAACCGTCCCTCTTTATATGATTTTTCAGCCGATCCCCCCGAGCCGTTGGTACCTGAAGATCTCAGGTTGGAGATTTCCGAGCGGGTCGATCACCGGGGGAATATTCTGAACCCTTTGGATGAGAGTGAAGTAGACGAGCTAAATTTCCGGTTGAAAGAGACCGGGGTTGAATCGGTCGCAATTTGTCTGCTGTTTTCGTTCTTGCATCCTGAGCACGAACAGCTGATTGCCGGGAAATTGCGTGCAGCAGGCTATTTCGTCTCTGCGTCCGTAGATGTGCTGCCGGAATATCGGGAATACGAACGCTGCAGTACCACCGTGGTAAATGCCTACGTTACACCAGTTCTAAGCCAGTATCTCGAGCGACTGCAAACCGGCATGCAGGCGCGTTTATCTACCAAACCCGATAAAGGAACAAAAGCGGTACCCCTGAGCGTTATGCAGTCGAACGGCGGCGTGATCAATCCGGCGGAAGCTCGCCGGAAAGGTGTGAACTGCATCCTTTCCGGTCCTGCCGGTGGGGTGATCGGGTCCCGTTTCATCTCCGAGTTAGCATCCGTCTCGTCGAGCAGCATCGATTTCACAAATATCATCACATTCGACATGGGTGGAACCTCCACAGATGTCTCCTTAATTGACGGTACATTACAGGTGACGACCGAAGCAGAGATAGGTGGTCAGCCGATCGCAATTCCCATGCTCGATATTCACACCATCGGCGCCGGCGGCGGCTCAATTGCCCGGCTGGACCCGGGCGGCGCCCTGCGCGTCGGTCCGGAGAGCGCCGGAGCCTCACCAGGACCCGCGTGCTACGGTACCGGCGAACTGCCTACGGTCACCGATGCCAACCTGGTGCTAGGTCGTCTTTCCGCAGACCATTTTCTGGGCGGAAAGATGCCTCTCCACGTTGATAGAGCGGTAAATGCGATAGAACGGCTCGGCCGGCAGGCAGGTCTGGACCTCCGGGATACCGCTTCCGGCGTAGTGGAGGTCGCCAATGCCCACATGGAACGAGCCTTGCGGGTGATCTCGGTTGAGCGAGGTCACGATCCGCAGGATTTTACTTTGCTTTCTTTTGGTGGTGCGGGCGGTCTACACGCCGCGAACCTGGCACACAAACTGGGTATTCCGAAGGTGTTAGTGCCCCCGGTTGCCTCGACCTTATCAGCATTCGGCATGCTGGCAGCAGATATCGTCAAAGATTTTTCGCGTACCGTGATGCTGCCTGGAACTATCGGGTATGATCATCTGGAGGACCGAATAAAAACATTGGAAGAACGAGGCTTTCAGGAAGTTGTGGAAGAAGGGATCTCCCCAGAGAATATTCATCTTATTCCGATGTTGGATGTCCGCTACCGCGGGCAATCTTATGAATTAACAGTCCCATTTACAAACACTTATCAAGAGGATTTTCATCAGGCACATTTTGAGCAATACGGTTATGATCGCCGGGGCGCCGAATTGGAAATCGTCAACCTGCGCGTGCAGGCGGTCGGAAAAGTTTCTCAGCCAATCATCGCCCGCCACCCCCAAGAAGACGCCGATTCATCCCAGGCGTTTTTGTTCAGCCGTAAAGTCACCTTATCCAATAATGAGCCACGAGTCGTGCCTTTCTACTCAGGGGAGCGCCTGCACCATGAGAATACCATCACTGGCCCGGCGATCATCCTTCGCGAAGATACAACGATATTATTAGAAGAAGGTGACCAAGCCTTCGTAGATCCGTACTTAAACCTGATCATTAGCATCGGAGGAACGTGATGTCTGTCCATCCATTGCGGATCTTCAGCGGCTCTGCCCATCCGGAGCTGGCGCGTGAGATCGCAGATTACCTCGACGTTCCACTGGGTCATTCAACTACTCAAAAGCTCGCGGATAGCGAGATTCACGTGATGGTTGACGAGGTTGTTCGCGATCAGGATATCTTCTTCGTGCAGCCTTGCAGCACCCCGGTCAACGATAATTTGATGGAACTTCTGCTTTACTTGGATGCCTTCCGACGCGCCAGCGTGCATAGCGCCAGCGTTGTCATCCCTTATTTTCCTTACGCGCGTCAGGACCGCATGGCTCGCGGACGAGAGGCGATCAGCGCTCGCGTCGTGGCCAATTTGCTCGAGAACCAGGGAGCTGACCGGGTGATCTTCGTCGACATTCACAATCGCGCCATCCAGGGATTCTTCAACATACCTGTCGATCCATTAAGCGCTCTGCCTCGACTAGCTGATTATTTTCGCGATCCCAGGTTCTCCGATGCCGCCATCGTCAGCCCTGACGTTGGCCGGACTGGTTTTGCAGGAAAATATGCGGAGTATTTAGACCTGCCGCTTGTGGTGATGCATAAGCGAAGGACCAACTTTAGCGAAGTCGAAACCACCCATATCGTAGGGGATATTCAGGGACGCAGACCGATCGTCATCGATGATCTGATGGCCGGCGGCAGTGTGCTCAAACAACTGGATGTATTGTATGAACATGGCGCAACCGGAAAGGCGTATTTTTCCGTCACCCACCCGATCTTGCTGCCCACCGCGATAGAACGATTAGAAAGCGATGAACGTATCGAGAAAATCGTGGTCACCAACACGATCCCGCTCGTTCCAGAGAAACGTCATCCGAAGATCGAAGTCATCACCATCGCCCCTCTCTTGGGGGATGTCATCAGGTCCATCCATGAAGGGGAGAGCATCTCTCCACTTTTAGTCTTATCCTGAGTTCTGTTCCAAAGGTATTTTTAAGCCCGGCAGATGATTTCCCAACCCGACCCCATTCGCCTTGAAGTATTTAAACATCTCTTTGCCGCCATCGCAGAGGAGATGGGCGTTGTACTGCGCAAGACCAGTTATTCCCCCAATATCAAAGAACGGCGCGATTTCTCCTGTGCCTTGTTCGACGCACAGGGAGTGTCGATCGCCCAGGCCGCCCATATTCCTGTTCATTTAGGTTCGATGCCGCTATCCGTGCAAGCTGCTGTCCAGGAATTCGACCAACTCAGCCCTGGGGATGTCATCATCCTCAACAATCCGTTTCGCGGGGGCACCCACCTTCCGGATATCACCCTGGTTACGCCTGTATTTATCCATACTGACGAAGCCGAACCCGCCCTCTTCGGATTCACCGCCAGCCGGGCTCACCACGCCGATGTTGGTGGAATTTCAGCAGGTTCTATGCCGGTCGCCCGGGAAATCTACCAAGAAGGTTTGATCATCCCGCCACTGAAGCTATTTGCTGCCGGGGAGATCGATCAAAGCCTGATGAATTTGATCCTGGCCAACGTCCGCACTCCTCAGGAGCGCGCTGGCGATCTTTGGGCGCAGATTGCGGCCAACCACCGCGGAACTGCCCGTTTGGTCGAGCTGGTCGATCGTTATGGAGCGACGGAGGTGGAGCATTATATGCAAGCGCTGTTGGGATACACGGAACGAATGACCCGCGCGCTGCTGAACGAACTTCCGGATGGAGAGTACCGGTTCACCGATTATTTGGACGATGACGGCGTTGACCAGCAGCGTATACCCATCACAGTAAAAATTTCAATTGATGGGGAGCGTGCAATTGTGGATTTTAAAGGCAGCGCACCGCAACAAAAAGGCAGCGTCAACGCTGTTTATGCCATCACCGTTTCCGCGGTTTTTTACGTTTTTCGCTGCTTGCTTGGCTTGGACGTACCTAACAACGCAGGATCCCTCAAACCAATTGAAGTGATCGCCCCCGAAGGTTCCGTGGTGAATGCTCGTTGGCCCTCGCCGGTCGCTGGCGGAAACGTCGAAACCTCTCAAAGAATCGTCGATGTATTATTGGGTGCGCTGGCGCAAGCCTGTCCCGAGCGCATTCCCGCCGCCAGCCAGGGCACGATGAACAACATCACCATTGGTGGTCATACCCCCGAGAATTTGCCCTTCGCGTACTATGAGACCATCGCCGGAGGCATGGGCGCACGCCCCTGGAAAGATGGTCCGTCTGGGGTACATTCGCATATGACGAATACCCTTAACACCCCCATCGAGGCTTTGGAATATGCTTACCCTCTTCGAGTACTGCGCTATGAGCTGCGCCGGGGGACTGGCGGCGCAGGTAAATTTAACGGCGGTGACGGGATTCGTAGAGATTTGCTGCTCTTGGTCGAGGCTCAGGTTAGCCTGCTGACCGAACGGCGGATAACCCACCCCTATGGCCTGGCTGGAGGCAGTCCTGGAGCTCTCGGTCGAAACCTACTCATCTCTGAAAAGGAAGAAAAAAACCTGCCCGGAAAGGGCAGCTTCTTCTTGAAACAAGGGGATATCGTCAGTATTCAGACGCCGGGAGGCGGCGGTTACGGGTCCGCACCTGTTGATCCATCCAATACACCGGCTTCATCTGACGAAGCAGCAGCCTAAGTCTCCGCTTTCAGCTTTTCCCAAGCCCCCACCCAGGGTGTACCCAGGCGATGTCGTTGCGGGACCTTGACTTTTTTGAGTTTTTCAACGATCTGTGCAGCTACTCCGGCTATGACGGCCCAATCTTCATCGGATAAGCCCTGGCGCAATTCGGCAGCAAACCTTCCGGTCCATTCCCAATCCAGGCGGAAGCGGTCAGCCTTCAGCCAGTAACCCCTTTTCTCCCAGGGAGTCACGGTCTGGTCAATCGTTGCGTTGATTGCTTCTAATGCAAGGACGATAAAAGCGGTTAAATCACGGCTACGTTCGTCCGGTGCAGTTTGACTCATCAACTCACGTAAGGACAAAACCACTGCGCGAGTTAGACGCGTACGTTCTTTGCCGACGTCTTCTATTTTGATGACTCGGGACAAAATGCGCTCCTCGAAAACAACTTCTCGAACAGGTGATATGCGACCTGCATTATATCCATAGAGATTACGGTGTTCAAGGGTGAACTGGAGGTGATAACAACTCCTTCCCTCCACCGAAAGCGAAGCTCCTAATCCAATTTTTTGGTCAATGATTGACGTTGATCTTGCTCTGGCTTATAATTCTTTAACCAACTCTCCAGGGGAAGTGCTGGAACTGGCAGACAGGCGTGACTTAGGATCACGTGCCGCAAGGCGTACGGGTTCGACTCCCGTCTTCCCCATGTACCCCCATCCATAAGGTGTAGCATCCTGTAAATATTATATACAGGGGGCGGGAGCTTCGGATTTGTTGGCCTCGTTTCTTAAACCTTCAAAAAGTGACATTTGACACTAATCTTTTACTCATTTATGGGGTAAAATATCTAGGTTGTTTACCCTAATTTAGCGGGTGATTCCCTGTTAATAGGGCAGTAAATAATTATAAAAACATAAGATAGAGAGGAGCCAACTGTATAAACAATAGAGAACCAGATATGCCTCGAGAACCTCACTGAACTACATAAATAAAATAATTCTGGAGGAGAATGCTTATGAAGTTCAAATATTTAACCATTGCTGTTTTACTGGTGCTCCTGTCGCTGGCTCTGGCTGCCTGCGCAGGTGCTGAGGGCCCACAAGGGCCTGCTGGACCCGCAGGGCCTGCTGGACCTGCCGGTCCTCAGGGGCCTGCTGGACCTGCCGGTCCTCAAGGTGAGGCCGGCCCGGCTGCAGAGATGGGCGAACTATCCTGCGCCCAGTGCCACAACGACACAACGTTAATCACCGGCAGGGAATTTGCCTGGAGCGAATCCCTGCATGGAAGCGGTGAAGCCTTCGTTCGAGGGACCAGCGCCAGCTGCGCAGGCTGTCACTCCGGTGGCGCCTTCAGTGAAATGATCGCTGCTGGTCTAAACCCAAGCGAAGTAGAGGCTGGTGATCCACATCCTACCCGTCAGGATTGCCGTACCTGCCACCAGATCCATACCACCTACACCGCCGCTGACTTTGCTCTCGAAACCACCGATCCGGTAGATCTCTTCGCCATCGAAGGCGCTACATTCGACGGTGGACAAGGCAATTTGTGCGCTAATTGCCACCAGCCGCGGCGTGATGCTCCCGAAGCGGTCGATGGCATGATCACGGATATCAGCGAACACTGGGGGCCTCACCATGGTCCTCAGAGCGCCATGCTGCTCGGTGTTGCTGGCGCAGGCGCAGAAGGTTCACCCAGCCCGCATTACTCTGCGGTCGAGGATACCTGCGTAGCCTGCCACATGGGCGCAGATGGATCCCACACCTTCGAGCCGAACGTTGCAGCCTGCCAGCAGTGCCATTCTGGAGTCGAGAACTTCGATGTCAACGGCGTGCAAACCGAGATCCAGGGCGAGTTAGACAGGCTTGGAGAGGCTCTGGTTGCCGCGGGCGTGCTCAGCGAGAACTCTCCTGACGGCCACCCGACCGTGACGGAAGCTCCCGAAGGCGAAGGTATCGCGCTCTACAACTGGCTTTACATCGCGCACGAAGATAAGAGCCTGGGCGTCCACAACTCGGCCTATACCAGGGCTTTGCTGGAAGCAGCCTTCACTGCCTTAGGTCAGTAATTAGGCCTGAGGATCTGATTAGCTAGTCAATCTTGAATAACGCAAACCTGCTGGGTGAGCTCCTCCTGGAGCTTACCCAGCAGGTTTTGTGTTTTTGAAGGGTCGCCTGGCCTCGCCCCAAATATTTATACTCCTCCAACATTTGCCTTTCGGTGTGCGTGTTATAATCCCTGCGTTATCCCCTGGGACTTATTCTAGTAAAAAGGATAAAAACTTGAAGATTGATACCGAGTTGCTCGAAGATCAACAGGCAAAACTGACCGTCGAGATCGATGACGATATTTACGAACAGGCCAAGCGGCGCGCGGCGCGGAAAATTGCTAAGCGCGTAAAAATCCCTGGCTTTCGTCCCGGGAAAGCCCCCTACAACATCGTCGAACGGCAGGTCGGTGAGGCTGCGATCCACGAGGAAGGTCTCGAGATCATCATTCGGGAAGAATATCCTAAGATCATCGAAGGAGCCGATATCGAGCCTTACGGCCCAGGGCAACTTGAAAATGTAACCAGTCTCGATCCGCTTGTGCTGGAGATCGTGGTGCCCATGATGCCCGATGTTGAGTTGGGCGATTATCAATCTATCCGGGTACCCTACGAACCTGTGGAGATTGAAGAAGCTGATATCGAAGAAGTCATTGAAGATCTACGTGAGCGCAATGCCATCGAAGAGCCGGTGGAGCGCCCCGCACAGGAAGGCGACCATCTGCACATACGTCTCAGCGGCAAAAAGATGAACGTAGAGGATGAATCCGACAGCCAGCTGATCCAGGAACGGACTTTACCGGTGTTCATCGAAAGAGAGGACGCGGATACAGCCAGCGAGTGGCCATTCCCCGGTTTTTCCAGGGAATTGATCGGTTTATCGGCTGGCGACGAGAAGCAACTCACCCACGAGTTCTCTGAGGATTCGGATTTCACCTCATTGCGCGGCGTCGAAGCTGAATTTACGATCCTCGTCGAAGATCTGAAAAAACGCGTGCTGCCCGAGGTTGACGACGAATTTGCGCAATCCCTGGGAGATTTTGCCGACGTTGAGGCGCTGCGAGCAGAAATCCGTGCAGACCTCGAGACGCATAGAACCAGCGAATACCTGAGTGAATTTGACGACCAGATCATCGATCAGGCCATCGATCAAGCGACGATAAAATACCCCCCTCAAATGCTGGAGAATGAGATCGACGAAGTTATCCACCAGTTGGGGCATCGCTTGCAGGGAGATAACCTGGACCTTGAAACCTATTTAAAAATCCGCGGCATCGACGAAGATGGTCTGCGTGAAGAAGCTCGTCCCGTCGCCGAATCCCGTTTGGAACGCTCCCTGGTACTGCTAGAGATCGCCCAGGTTGAGGAGATCGAAGTCCAACCGGAAGAACTGCAGCACGAGACCGAGCGAACGCTGCAGGCGATGACCCGCTTCATGAGCGAAGCAGAAATAAAGAAGCTCCCCACCAAAGATCTGATCGCGAACCTAGCTGGCAACATACTTGCCGACATGCGCATGGATCGGACGTTACAGTTTCTGCGGTCCCTGGCCAGCGATGGAGCTTATCCACTGCCGGAAGAAGATACAGATGATGCAGTTGTAGTTCACGAACCAGAGGATTCGGAAGAAACGACAACTCCCGAACCCACAGAATCCGAAGGCGAAACCCTACCTGGTGAGGAGGAGCAGGCAGAGGATCAAGATATCGAAAGCATCGAAGAACCCTCCCCTGGAGAACCTATCGAAGTGGAAGCAGAATCGATCGAAGTAGAACCGGTGGGCGAATCACAAACTGAGTCCCACCAGGAAAACGAGTAGTCTTAAGAGTAAGATCTTAATCCCGAAAGGTAAGGAAACAATGGAAAACTTTGTACCCAATTCACTGGTCCCAATGGTCATCGAGACCACAGGGCGCGGCGAGCGCGCTTACGATATCTTCTCTTTGTTGTTGAAGAACCGCATCGTGTTTCTCGGCACGCCGATCAACGATCAGGTCGCCAACTTGACCGTCGCCCAACTGCTCTTCCTTAACCAGGAAGATAGGGAAGCGCCGATCAATATGTACATCAATTCTCCAGGCGGCGTCGTCTACGCCGGGCTAGCTATCTACGACACCATGCAGTCCATCGCTAATCCAATTACGACTGTGGCTGTCGGTGTAACAGCATCCTTTGGCACGGTGCTGTTGGCTGCCGGCAACAAGGGTCAGCGCTACGCCCTGCCCAACGCGACGATCCACATGCACCAGCCCCATGGCGGCGCGCAAGGCCAGGCCAGCGATATCGAAATCCAGGCCAAGGAGGTTCTCCGCCTGCGCAGCAACTTGAACACTATCTTGGCAAAGCACACCGGTCAAGAACTGGAAGTCATCGAGCGGGATACCGACCGCGACTTCTGGATGGACGCTCAGGCCGCTGTGGACTACGGCCTGGTGGATAAGATCCTCGATCCGCAAGAGAAAGTCGAACTAGCCTGATCTCGTTACCCAGGACTTGTAAGCCTAAAGCCGGAGGGCGATAATCGCTCCTCCGGCTTTATAATTGAAATCTATCCTCGAAAAGCATAGGACCTATGAAGATATTTACAGGACAAAGTTAATCCGTGAGATCAGCAGAAAATATCCAAGCATTAATCATCGATATGGATGGCGTTCTCTGGCGTGGGTCAGAACCACTGGGTGATTTACCGGCTTTATTCGCAGCGATCGACAAACGTGGATGGAAGTTCACCCTGGCGACCAATAACGCCACCCGCTCTATTGATCAGTATCTCCAGAAGTTGCGCGGCTTTGGAGTGGCTATCGATGATTCCCAGGTGATCAATTCTGCCCTGGCAACCTCCCTCTATCTAAGAAAGAAGTATCCTCAGGCAGAGTACGTCTACATCATCGGCGAGGAAGGTTTAGAGATTGCGCTGGCGGATCAACGGTTTTCTACTGCGGATGATAACCACGTCGTGGCTGTCGTAGTAGGCCTGGATCGCTCTTTAACCTATGAAAAACTTCGCCAGGGTACGTTATACATCCGCGCCGGCGCTGAGTTCGTCGGCACGAACCCGGATCGTACCTTCCCAATGCCCGGCGGCCTGCTCGAACCCGGAACGGGTTCCATTTTAGCTGCCCTGGAAGCAGCGACCGACCAGAAACCAACGATCATCGGCAAGCCCAATGCCGGCATGTACCAGGCCGCTCTGGATCGCATGAAAGTAGCAGCCGAGAACACTCTGGTGATCGGCGATCGCCTCGAAACCGATATTGCCGGCGGTCAGGCTATGGGTTGTCCGACTGCCTTGCTGCTCTCAGGTGTGACGACCAAGGCAAGAGCACGCGCTTGGCAGCCTCGCCCCGACTACATTTTCAAAGATTTAACGGAGCTAGTGGCTTCAATCGCATGATCCGGATGAGCAGCGCGTTAAACGAACGATTAATCCATTTGCAATGATGAACGAGTTTGAAAAACCTCTGATCTACGACCTGGACCTGGACGAGTTGAGGCAATTGCTCGAATCGTGGGGAGAACCGGGGTATCGCGCTGATCAGCTGTGGGTCGGACTTTACCAGCACCAGCGAGTTTCGCCTTACGATTTCCCTACTCTGCCCAAACCGCTCCGCCAGCAGCTCGATGGACGCTTCTCTTTCTCGCATCTCACCCCAGAGATCGAGGTTGAATCGACGGATGGTGAAACACGCAAGACCTTGTTCCGATTGCCGGATGGGCAGCCGGTCGAAGCGGTCTGGATGCGTTATCGCCGCCGCAATACGCTTTGCATCTCGACTCAAGCAGGTTGTGCGATGGGCTGTGTTTTTTGCGCTACCGGCCAGATGGGGTTTAAACGCAATTTGAGCAGTGGCGAGATCGTCGAACAGGTGCTCTTCCATGTTCGCAAATTGCAGCAGGTTGACGAGCGCGTGACCAATATCGTCATCATGGGTATGGGAGAACCTTTTCATAATTACGATGCTACGATGGAAAGCATCGATCGCTTAAACCATCCCGAAGGGTTGAATTTAGGCGCTCGCCGATTCACGATTTCCACAGTCGGTCTCGTCCCGGCTATTCGAAAATTTGCAGCCGAGAATAGGCAGGTCAACCTGGCTGTCTCGCTCCACGCCGCGGAGGATGATTTGCGGTCCTCGATGCTTCCTATCAACCAACGTTACCCGTTGGATGAACTGATCGACGCCTGCCGGGACTATGTCTCCCGTACCAATCGTCGTATCACCTTCGAATGGGCCCTGATTCGTGATGTCAATGACAGCCCGGAACAGGCCAGGCTCTTGGCTCAGCGGATCAGGGATTTACTATGCCATGTCAATGTGATCCCCCTTAATCCTACTGAGGGTTATGACGGTGAGGCCAGCACCCACCAACGCGCCCTTGCTTTCCAGGCTGAGCTCGAACATTTCGGAGTCCCATGCACCATCCGGGTACGCCGGGGTATTGATATCCACGCCGGCTGCGGGCAGCTGGCTGCAGCTTAAGCCAACCGGTCAAAAATCAATTTCGTCGTGATAAGGATTCAAACAGATTCATGACAGCCAAAGTTATTCTGAACCCGTATGCCGGCCGCTGGCTGGCCAGGCAAAAACAAGCCGAAGCCGAAGAAGCCCTCCGCGCGGCAGGCATCGAATACGATATCGAGCTGACCGAAAAACCCGAGCACGGAATTACGCTGGCAGCCAAAGCCGTCGAGGCTGGTTTCAACCCGATCATTGCTGCAGGCGGTGATGGCAGCATCAGTGAAGTCGTCAACGGAATGATGGCTGCCAGGGAGAGATCGGCTTCAAAAGTGCTCCCCCCTTTGGGCATTATGCCGTTGGGCTCGGCGAATGATCTGGTGGTCAACCTTGGGCTGCCCAAGGATCTGGATTCTGCCGCCCAAACGATCGCCGCGGGCAGCGCCAGGCTCATGGATCTGGGCTACGTTGTAATCGATCATGGATCCGATGGCAGGTACTTCGACAATAACGCAGCCATCGGTCTTGAACCGCATATAACCTTGATTCAGCAGCGCATCACCAGATTGCGAGGTGTTTTACGGTACCTGGCAGCAACCTTGCGCGGTATCCTAGACAACCCTCAATGGCAAATGCGTTTAGCATGGGATGATGGCAGTTATGAAGGGATGGCCACGCTCGTGACCGTCGGCAATAACCCGATTACCGGCGGCTTATTTTATATGACTCCGCACGCCGATCCCTTTGACGGTAAACTGACTTTCGTGCACGGTTACATGCCCACCCGGCTCCAAATCTTGCGCTTGCTGCCAAGAACGATGAAACCGGCCGATGGAAGCTATATCGAACACCCCTCGATACACGAGATTAACTCGAGCTGGCTTAAGATTGAAGTGGAACAGCCTACCCCTGCTCATGCGGATGGCGAAGTCCTATCCAGCTCTGCGAGATCGATTGAGTATCGTGTAGCGCCGGCCTGTTTACCGGTCCTTTTGCCAGCCTCAACCTGACTGCATCCCTTGTTTACTAAAATACTGGCTGCTTTTTATCGCCTCTTCTTCCGTTTGCTGTACCATGAACTCGCCTTTACCTACAATTGGGTGGCTGATATCGTTTCCGTCGGTAGATGGCGGCAGTGGATTTTCACTACCCTGCCCTTTCTAAACGGCCCACGCGTGCTCGAATTAGGTCACGGTCCCGGGCATTTATTCACCGAACTTAGCAATCGGGGAGTTCAGGTAACTGGATTAGATGCCAGCGCCCAAATGGGTCGGTTGGCTTATTCAAGTGTGAGTCGAAAAGGTTTAAAACCGGTATTGGTAAATGGCTATGCGCAATCTCTCCCTTTTATTGACGGCGCTTTCGACCAGATCGCAGCTACTTTCCCCACCGAATATATCCTCCAACCTGGCACGCTTCAGGAAATTGGCAGGGTGCTTGCGCCTCACGGTAGGCTGATCGTTCTGCCGGTTGCCTGGATCACCGGCAAAGGGATATTCGATCGCGCCGCAGCCTGGCTCTTCAGGGTCACCGGGCAGGCGCCTCAATGGGATCCACACGCTGTCGAACCCTTACAAGCCAACGGTTTTCAGGTGGAGGTCCACAATATCCAGTTAGACTCCAGCGAAGTTTTGATCATCCAGGCTGCAAAAGACGGCAATTTACGTGCACCGTTTGGTTCTGAAACAGAAAACCTACTCGATGACACACCTCGTTAATCGTCTTCAGAACAGCCGAATTGGTTGTAAAATATCCGCATGGAGATCCAGGTCGGCATTGCCAAGGTAAAGAAGTACGCATCCTCCCAGAGTGGGGATACCGTTGAAGTCGTCGAACGTCCTGGTGGTGGGCTATCCGTGGTCATGGCGGACGGGCAGCGCTCCGGACGCGGAGCGAAGAACATCTCAACTATGGTCACCCGGAAAGTGATCGCCTTACTTGCCGAAGGCGTCCGGGACGGAGCGGCTGCCCGCGCAGCTTCCGATTATTTGTATGCCGAACGAGCCGGCAAAGTATCTGCTACGTTGAATATACTCTCTGTCGATTTATTTACCGACACGTTGGTGATCACCCGTAATAATCCTTCCGGGGTTATGCTCATCAAGGGTGACGATGTCATTTCTCTTGATGAACCCAGCTCACCGATAGGCGTCTATCGAGGTTCTCGTCCGGTTATTAACGAATTTTCTATCGAAGTCGGCCTCGGCGTGGTCATGTACACCGATGGTCTCGTCCATGCAGGGTCCAGAAACGGCGAAAGCATGGAAATTCCTTCGAGCTTACGCGCTTTGATCGATGAGGAGGAGCCTTCTCCTCAGATGATCGCCGATGACTTGATCGCTCATTCCCTCAAGCTGGACCAGGGTAGACCGGTTGATGACACCAGCATTGTCGTCCTTCGCGTAATGCGCTTGATTGGGGATGAAGTCAGGCGCATGTCGCTGCGCTTGCCCATCTCGTACTGAAGTGTCCGATACATCGATCGTGATCGGCGTGGTCGGTCCATGTTCGGCGGGCAAGTCCACCCTGATGCGCGGGTTACAAACTCGCGGGTTTAATAATCTCCACCACATCGCCCAGGAGCACTCTTACGTTGGTGATATGTGGCAGCGTCTGGTCCATCCGGATGTTCTCATCTATCTGGATGTCTCCTACGAAGAGTCGATGCGGCGAAGACCTTTACGAATGAGTCGCAAGGAATTCGAGGAACAGGTCCAACGCCTCCAACATGCCCGCCAACATGCCGATCTCTACCTTTCAACCGACCAGCTTTCTACCGAGCAGGTATTAGCTTTGGTATTAGCTCATATTAAGAAAAAAATCAATTGATCGCTCTAAGGCTTCATATCCCAACCCTTCTACATTTATACCGTCATTTGCAAGGGTTCGATCGCGGAAAATTGGACAAGCTCAATGATTGGGAGTATAATTACCCCTTGCCAGCCTGTGGCTGGTATTTGTTTGTAACCAGACGGGAGCTGACCAGACTATATGAAACCTTACCGCTCTTTGATCTTCATCATCCTGCTCGTCGTAATTGTGATATGGATCGACATTCCCAACAACCCTGGAATCCATATAGGAAACATCAATCGGGATATTGCCCCTCGTCTAGGGTTAGATCTGGTAGGCGGCGTTCAAGCGCTTCTGGAAGCGGATTTACCACAAAACACCAACATCACGCCGGAACAAATGCAAACTGCCCGAACCATTGTCGAGAACCGCGTAAACGGCCTTGGGGTAGCCGAACCAGTCGTGCAGTTAGCTGGTGACCGCCGGATCGTCGTCGAATTGCCGGGTGAGACCAATCCGGACGAGGCCCTGGCGGTCCTCCGCCAAACCGGTTTGCTCGAGTTCGTTGATATGGGCTCAACCCCGCTACCCCAAGGAACAGTCATCCAAACCGATTTTGGTCAGGCCGACGCAACCCAGCAGCCCACACCGGAAGCTACACCTTCAACGGCCCAACCAGGCACCGATCAGATTTGGCATACCGTCATGACCGGCGCAGAACTCGAGAGCGTATCGGTAGTAACCAGCCAGGCTGGCGAGATTCAGGTTTCCTTTACACTAACATCTGAAGGCGCCCAAACCTTTGCGGACTATACTACCAGCAATGTCGGCAAATACCTGGCAATTGTGCTCGATAAAGCGGTGATCTCTGCCCCGCAAATCAATTCGCCTATCACGGAAGGCAGCGGTGTGATCACCGGAAACTTCACAGTAGATTCTGCCAACGCTTTAGCGGTCCAGCTACGGTATGGCTCGCTGCCCATCCCGCTTACGGTGGTCACCAGTCAAACGGTCGGCCCAACCTTAGGTCAGGACTCGTTGAATAAGAGCCTGGTCGCCGGCTTGATCGGTCTGACCGTTGTGATACTCTTCATGGCTCTATACTACCGACTTCCTGGCATCCTGGCAGATCTCGCCCTGCTGGTTTATGCCTTGGTGACCTTCGCCATTTTCACGATTGTTCCGGTAACGCTAACCCTGCCGGGTATCGCCGGTTTTGTTTTGAGCGTTGGCGTGGCGGTGGATGCAAATATCCTGATCTTCGAACGGTTGAAAGAAGAGCTGCGCAGCGGTAAAAAACTGCGGCAGGCCATCGATCTCGGCTGGGCGCGTGCCTGGCCTTCGATTCGGGACTCGAACCTTTCCACGCTGATCACCTGCGCGATCCTGTTTTGGTTTGGCAGCACTTTCGGCGCCAGCATCGTCAAGGGCTTTTCGTTGACCCTTGCAATCGGTGTTCTGGTCAGTATGTTTACCGCGATCATCGTCACGCGCACCTTTTTGCACGTGGTGTTAGACAATATCGATTTTTCCGAACACCACAGATGGTTTGGTGTCTAGGAGCTATTTATGCTGAATATCGTACGCAGACGTTATCTGTTCTTCTCCATCTCATTGATCGTCATTATCCCTGGGATCATCGCCTTGATCGTATGGGGGTTGCCGCTGGCAATCGACTTCACTGGCGGCAGCTTGCTCGAAGTCCGTTTCGATTCTGGCGCGGTACCCCCAGGCTCCGATATCATCGCTTTGTATGAAGACCTCGGTTATAGCGATACATTGGTGCAGACCACCGAAGGGAACGCCCTGATCATTCGCTCGGAACATATGACCGAAGCGGAACAAACCGACGTTGTCCAAGCGATCGAGGAACAGTTTAATACCACGATCACGGTCAACCGCTTCGAGACCGTCGGTCCATCGGTTGGACAGGAAGTCGCTCAACGCGCTGCCGGCGCCGTGGGTCTGGCAGCGATCGGTATCCTGATCTACATCACGTTCGCCTTTCGCGGAGTGCCGCACGCCTTCCGGTACGGCGCCTGTGCCATTATCGCAATGCTGCATGATGTTGCAGTTGTGGTCGGCGTCGAAGCCATTCTCGGTTATTTCCTGGGATGGGAAGTCGACGCGCTTTTCCTGACCGCCTTGTTGACCGTGATTGGCTTTTCCGTGCACGATTCGATCGTGGTCTTCGACCGCATCCGGGAAAACAGTAACGTCTACCGCCGTCTACCCTATGAGACGTTGGTCAACCATTCGATCGTTCAAACCCTGGACCGTTCGATCAACACACAGTTGACCGTCATGTTTACTTTGTTAGCCCTTGTGCTGTTTGGCGGAATAACCATCCGTCATTTCGTCGTCATCCTGATGATTGGCGTCTTCAGTGGAACGTATTCTTCGATCTTCAACGCGGCTCCGCTGCTGGTCGTATGGGAGAATCGTGACTGGCGCACCTGGTTCGGAAGAAGCAGCGAATCAGCAGCTTAAACAACGATTCCTTAAAAGGTGGTTTAAGCGGGTTCTGCCCGTTAAAGCCACCTTAATTTTTTTAATAACAGGTCAACGATATGTCAGGGTATCCGTACACTGATCCAAAAGCCTCCACGCAACCCAGCCCACGCGCAGATTTGAGGGCGGAACGCCAGGCTCGCAGACAACGCGCCAGAAGATCATGCTTGATCCGCGCCTGCGCAGTTCCCATGTTTCTTTTGGTCATCCTGCTAATCATCAGCAGCGCCTATCTTCTCTGGCCGGGGCGCACGAACGTACTCGTGCTCGGGATCGACCGCCCTCCGGAAGGCACCTGGCTCGGACGCAGCGATACCAATGTTTTAGTCACCTTCGTCCCCCTCCAACCTTACGTGGGCATGCTCTCTATTCCCCGCGACCTGTGGCTGCCGATCCCGGGCGTGGGCGAGAACCGCATCAATACTGCCCACTTTTTTGCGGAAGGCGAGCAGCCTGGTCAAGGCCCATTCGCGGCCATGGAAACTATCAGAGTGAACTTCGGCGTGGACGTGGACTACTACGTTCGCATTCGATTTGAAGGGTTTCAAGAGATCGTCGAGGCGATGGGTGGGCTGGATATCGAACTAGACCAACAAATGGCTGGTTATCCTCCAGGCAGCTACCATCTCGATGGAGAACAGGCCCTGGCTTTCGTACGCGACCGCGAGAATACCGACGATTTCTTCCGCATGAACCAGGGACAGTTTTTCTTCAAGTCCGTTCTCAAACAAGCGCTAAAGCCACGCAGCTGGCCGCGCATCCCGGCTATGCTGGCTGCGCTCAACCGTTCGGTTGAAACGGATCTACCGATCTGGCTTTGGCCCAGGTTGGGGTTCGCCCTCTTGCGAGTCGGCCCTGAAGGCATTGACAATCGGACCATTTCTCGCGACATGACCACGCCCTTCGTGACCAACGAAGGCGCCCAGGTGCTCTTACCCATTTGGGAACGGATCAACCCGGTGCTTTTCGAGATCTTCGGCCAATAACGGCAGACTTGAGCTGGTGGAGCCGGTACAAATCGTTTAAAGCCTCCACCTTAAGAACAAACAGGCAGCAGTTGATAAACGACTGCTGCCTGTATTCGTTCCCAAGCGTTTACGGGGATATCACGGTTCCGGGCAAACAGGGGGCGACGGCAAACTGGGATAATCGGTCAGGCAGTTCACCTCGGTGATCTCGCCTGTATCGGCGTTTAGATCGAACACGTACCAGAATTCCTT
>CAYNWK010000020.1:0-39824 GCA_964400875.1 uncultured Anaerolineaceae bacterium
CTCGTCCTAAGCAACTGACCATCCCACCGCATTTCAGAGAGAATAAAATCTGGATAGCGCTCGAAGAAGCCATAGGTCTCTTGAGCAACATTGATCGAAAAACTGAACTACTCATCTGGCCGGAGGTGGACCTGACAGGACCTGGAATCGTCCTCTTTGAAGGACGGCTCAAAGATCTGGCAGACTCATTGTCCGAGTTACCTATTCTGGCGGTTGTAACTGCCATACCACGTCCTAACCAGGCTTTCTGGACACTTTCAGCCTTATGGGCTGGTTGGTTATGGGGGCGTGATGCAGTTGGTCCATTTAAAGGCGTGCTCAGGCGGCGGCGATACGACTGGGCTTGGCATACCAGCGCGCTTTCTACAGCCTTTAACCACCTTTCTCAGTCTTTAGCACAGACAACTACTATGTTCGGGTTAATCGGAGAGGCCGAACCTGGCTTCCTATCTGCAGCGTTGATCTCTGCCGAGCTAAATAGTTTCGACCTGGCCGGAATGGCTTTGCGGGCCGAGAGTACACAGGCGCAACTCGAATGGTCTTTGAGGAAATTGCGGGACTTAAAGACGGGCGACCAGCAAGCAAGCGGCGCTCGAGGCTCAAATGGTTCAGACATACTGAAAAATACCCCGATCCATAAAGAACTGGAGGAGCTCGTTACATCATCCGGAAAATCGTACCTCTTATCTCGTGGAGAGCCGGCACTTTATATTCAAATGCATGCATCAGCACTGGACTCACTCACCCAACAACACCAATTGCGCGAGCCAGCCGTTCAACCCATCGAGGCGGTCAATTGGTTTAACGACGCGCTCGAAAAAGGTTTGACTTACCAAAAAGGATTCCTGCGTTACGAGGGCAGCGAAAAATCACTCGAAATCGGCCAGTGGTGGCATCGAGAACAAGCCGTCGGAGTCATCGAGCATGAGGTGATCCCACTGGCCGACCGTATCGAAAAGTCTGCCGTTGAGTATCTGCAAAAATTCCATGGTTGCAGGGTGGAGTCGTTTGACAAGGCTCTGTGCGCTGAATTTCCGGGATTGCTCACCCCCGATCCGCAGCTCGTGATGCTCTGCCTGGATGCCTATGCGGATGAAATCGCACCGGAGAGCGGTGAGTGGCAGCTGCGCCCACAGGATCACGCAGCGGCGCGCCACAATGACTTGGTGGCTATACGCAGCGCCGTGAGAGTCCTTGCCGGCAGGCTCGGCTTCACTCCAGAGGGAGAGCAGCCGCTGCAGTGGCTGGACAAATCACGCGAGGCGGCTTATTCGTTTTACCTCTTTGCCTCCGCAACCTTCGGCAGTACTGTGCTGACCGAGGCCAAACATCTTGGCATCCCGGTGATCGTGCTGCCCGGCGGGAGAGCAAACCTGGCGCTGTATAAATTACACCGGAATGCCCATCTGAATTCAATCATCGAGAAGCATGGATGGCGGTTCCTCAAGTTCCGGCATGTGCGTAGATTGATTGATAATCTCTTGTTGGATCAGGACAACCTTGATGAACAGCTTGGATTAGACCCATTAAGGGACTCTACACAACAGATGAGGTTGCTGTAGTCCGATAGGAAGCGGGGAGAACAGCCGAGGGAGACCTCGATACATGCAGAGTCACACAGGAGACGTGAGCAGTTTCAACTGGGACTACTGTAAGATGAAGCTCGCGATCCAATTCAGCTGCGGTCCAGAAAGCGCCTTCCAGCCACGAGCCAGGAAAACTCGATAAACGCTAGGGAGCAGGTGTGGTCGGTTCCGGGGATGGAGTGTGACCGGTTGGAGCCAGAGTAGCGGTGCTTGTCGGCGCCTTAGTGGGGAAGAACGTCCAGGTAGGCGTCGGGGTAATGGTAAAGGTCGCCGTGGGCAGGGGAGTCGTCGTCGCGGTTGGGGTGGGCGTTTGCGTTGGCGTTGAAGTGGGGGTATCAGTAGGAGTTGGCGTTGGCGTCGGCACCTGCAGATTTAGGTGGATGCGAGTTTCCGCGTAGGTATCGTGGTTGCTGCGAAGGTACAAACGCATTGTGATCTCACCTGCCGGGAGATCGGTCAATTCCCACTCGTAAATCTTATCGCCGTCCTTGTGCTGGGAGCCTGAACGGTCCAGCTCTTCCCAACGCACCGGGTTAGATCCCAACCCGTACTCCAGGGAATAATTATCGAAATCTGCAGTCGCGCCGACCCTGGCAAAGATCTCCAGCGGCGAATTTTTGACCGTCTCGCCATCACGGGGCGAGGTGAATTCGAGGATGGGCCTTGGATCATCCGCACGGCACTCCCGGGAAGGCACAAAGAAAACCGGGCGGGAAAAGCCCGCCTCTTCAGCCCAATTACGACCGTTTGAATCGTTGCGAATCCATCGGATGGCCCAGCGGTCGGTGACGTTTAGAGTCAATTCCTCTTCGGTGTATTGATCACAATCATCCGAAGCAGCCAATCCCGTCCAGGTATCGACGGAGAGTTCCTTCCAGAGATCTTCGCTTTGGGGCAATGGGGGTTGGTCAGCTGCAAAGAGCTCACTGCGCTGGCTGGGGCAATGTTTCGATGGCTCGGTCCCAGAAACCGAACATATCACGCGTTCAACGACCCCCGCCGGACGCACGAAGGGCGATGGGTTGCCGCCAGTAAGCTGTTGGATAGCGGCCTGTATAAAATTCGCCCAAATCGGTGCGGCACCGGTCAAGCCCGAGATATTCTGCATCGGCGTATAATCGGCGTTGCCCACCCAAACGCCTACAGCTACATCGGGAGTGTAGCCAACCGTCAGATTGTCGCGAAAATCGTTGGTCGTCCCGGTTTTCACGGCGACATCGAAAGGCAAATTAAGCACTGAATTCGGGCCGAATGCTGGGGTGCGAGCCTCATTATCGGAGAGGATCGAAGAGATCAGGTAAGCGTGCTCCGGGCGCACGACGATCTCACCTGTGGGTGGTGTGTAATCGTAGATCACGTTCCCGTTGAAATCCAGTATTTTGGTGATCGCCACCGGAGGCACCTGGCGCCCGCCATTAGCGAAAACCGCATAAGCGCTGGTCAGCTCCAAAAGAGTAACTTCACCGCCGCCTAAAGTGAGCGATAAACCGAAATCATCCCGGTTGAGCGTTGTGATGCCCAACCGTTTGGCAAACGGCACGAGACCCTCGACTCGGGGTGTATCGGGGTCGTCATAGATCCCGACGTAATCCAGGGTTTTGACCGCAGGAACGTTATAGGAATTGGCCAGCGCGGAACGCACCGTCACCGGGCCGTGGAAACGCTCGTCATAATTAACCGGCTCATAAGGTGGACGCGTATCGTCGGGCCTTCCCGAGGGAGGAAATTCCGAGGGCACGTCCCAAATCAACGTCGACGGCGTCCATCCCTTTTCAAAAGCCGCAACATACGTCAGCGGCTTCATCGCCGAGCCGGGCTGACGAGGGTTGATGGCCATATTGACTTGCCCATCAATGGCTTCATCGTAAAAGTCAGCCGAGCCAACCATGGCAAGGATCTCACCGGTTGACGGACGGATGGCTACAAGGGCGCCGTCGGTAGCATGGCGATCTGCCAGATTGCCCACCTGTTCAGCAACATGCTGTTCGGCCACATCTTGCAAGCCAGGGTCTAAGGTCGTATAAACGGAAAAACCAGAACGATAAATGGTCTGAGGATCATATTGCTGTTCCAGCAAGAAACGGATGTAATTGACCCAATGAGGGTAGCGAATCTCAACATCCGCTGATCGAAACTCATAGTTGGCGATCTCCTCCGCCGAGGTTGCCACCGCCAGCGCATCGACACAGACCTCCTGCTGGCTGTTGCTGACGTAGATGCAGCCTTGCTCCAGGCTGGCCTGGTACATCAGGTACAGCACCTGTTCGTGGCGGCGTAAAGTTACCTCCCTGTTGGTGTAGATGTCGTACACCGAAGGCGCCTGGATCAAGCCGGCGAGGAAAGATGCCTGAGCCAGGGTGAGTTTTTCCGCGGAGGTGCGGAAGTAGGTCTGGGCTGCCGCTTCAACTCCGTAAGCCAGATTTCCAAAATAGAACTCGTTAAGATAGAGCTCTAGGATTTCATCCTTAGAGTAGCGGCGAGTTATCTCGGCAGCTAGAATCGCTTCCCGCACCTTTCGCAAATAGCTCCGTTCAAAGCGTTCCTCGGGTGAGAATAAAAGGGCGCGGGCCAGTTGCTGGGTGATCGTCGATGCGCCGGAGACCACTTCTCCTCCGCTGCGATAGTTCTGTAAAAAGGCGCGGAAGATAGCAGACAAGTCAAAGCCAGGATGGCTATAGAAATCCTTATCTTCGGTAGCTACTGTTGCTGCCACCATGTATGGAGAAATTTTCTCTAGGGGGACGTAAGTTCTCCTCCCGGCTGTGGGATCGAGGATCTCGTAAAGTACGTTCCCGTTGCGATCCAAGATCCGGGTCGTCTCGAACTGGGCAGCGCGCAGGCGAAGATCGTTAACATCCGGAAGCGTTGCAGCAATCGTGTAATACTGGTAAAGCAAGATTGATCCGCCGACCAGCCCTAAGATAACAATGAAAAACAATCCGGCGATAAACGCCCTGAGCAGACAACCAGCGCTGCGCTGCCAGTTGATCCTGTTGCGAGGCCGCGGCGCAGGAGGCGCATAGGCGGGCGACTGGTACACCGGGGTAGCTGAAGCCGCAGACCGGGCAGCCGGTGGCTTGTAGGCCGCCGGGGTGACCCTGGTCGCATCTACGTCGATCTCATCAACCCGGCGAGGCAGAGGCATGCCCTGTGTGTCCATCGCCGGTCGATTAGTGGGAGGCGTAGGCCCCAACCCCGGTGGTGGGGTCAGCTGCGCGCGCCGGGTTCTCCCACTTGAAAGAGCCGTAGGTTGGGTATCGCTTAGATCGGATTTGGAGTCAGCATCGTCCAAGGATTGGTGTGGAGCGGTATCGGCGATATCCGGGGTTCTCTCTTCACCCTCCTCCATCACAGATCCAGCGGAGGATTTTTCCCGGGTTGAAGATTGTTCAGATTGCGAATTGTCATCCGTATCCGGTGGGCTCGCTTCAGCCAGGCCCTCAACGGGTTTATCCGGCTCCAGCACCCAACTGCCCGTCTGCTCGCGCTGCTCGTCTGGATCGCTTTCCTTAGGCAAATCATCCGGGGCTTGCGCGGCTTGTTCATCCGAATCGGACAATAAACGGCGAAAGCGCTCGCGCGGCGCTTCCTCGTTGTCTGGGCTCTTATCGTTATCGCTCATTCTAGTTGTTTAACAGGATGAAAGATCTGAGTATTACCAGCCAGGTTAACTGCCCTCGCTGGCAACCAAAACCTTCCATTTCCCTTTCATCGTCGTTTCATCATCCTGGTTTTTGATATCCATGCCAACCACTACGAGACCTCCACCCATCCTCGACATGGCTTTGGTCTCAAGTACCTCCATCTCAACGTGGATGGTATCCCCAATAAAAATCGGTTTTACGAACTTCCATTCATCGATCTCACGAAAGAACAGCACCGTACCTTCCAAAAATCCAGTCTGGACCGCCAAACCGGAAGCAATCGAAAGACCTAACAAACCGTGAGCAATGCGTTTGCCGTAAGGCGTACGCGCGCTGTATTGTTCATCGGTATGGATCTGGTTATAGTCACCGGACAGACCAGCAAAGGCTACGATATCCGTCTCCGTAACCGTTCTACCAGCAGACAGAATCTTCTTGCCTATCTCGAATTCTTCGAAATAAAGCCCTCGACCACGCTTAGCCAATCCACTCATACCTTCCTCCGTTAAAACGTCCAAATCACGCCAATTGTTCCCCTTCTGCTGGAAATGATATCAGGATTATGACCCGAATCCAGATCGATGCAAGAAATATTCCTTTAACATTTAATTCTAATAAAACCCATATGCTCGTTCTAACGGCATAACAATCGGCAAACCAGTGCCAGGATCATCTGCCCAAAGATCGGTCGAAATTATAACATGCAGTGGCTTAATGCCATTTTTTCGAGATCAAACGGGGAAATCAGGTCTTTACCGGTTGTCAACGAAAAAGATCTCTAAGATTTCCCTTTGACCTTAGGGAGATTCGCCCTTAAAATCCTACATATGCGCTCATGGAACCTGAAAGCAACTGATCCGAGATCCTTAACGCTGGCCGCGGATGCCCGAGTGTCCGTCCCAGATTACAGTGACGATCAGATTTGGGAGCTCACAATGCGCGGAGGAGAACCACCAGCGCTGACCCTGCAAACCACATTCGGACTGCGGGCCCGAAGCTTCCGGCTCTTCCCCAGCTTCACGGAAGGAGATGAGAGCCGGACCGATCCCCAAGAGTTTGCCTCGCCTCCCAGCATCCGGCGGTTTTTCCCCAATTACCTGTTTGCCAGCCTGGCCCCCTTCCCCGGCATACAGGTTGAGTGTGAATACTGGGCGCCGCAGTCTCACGCTGTCGCCGGAAGGATTCGCTTGACGAATACAACCGACGAACGTCGCCAGATCAAATTTGAATGGATAGCTTTGCTGACGCCGACAGAAGGCGAACGCATGGCGCCCGTGGAGATCGAGGCGTGTTCTGTTCTCGCTGGGCAAACGGATCACCTTGCGCCCGTCGTTTTCCTCACTGGCGGCCCTATCGCTGCTCCGGGGCCCTATCCATCTCTAACGTTAGGTTTGGAGCTGGACCCAGACAGCACCCGGCAAGTTATTTGGAGCCACGCCGCCCTGGGCAATGCAGCAGACTCCTTCCGGTTGGCGCGGGAGATCGCTTCTCACAACTGGGATGCAGAATACGCGCGCCTGGAACTCCTCAATGCCGGCCAGATCGAGATCCACACCGGGGAACCCGAATGGGACCAGGCCTTTGCATTAGCCCAAAAAGTCGCCCTGGGTTTATTCCTCGGTCCAACTGAACAGCTACCCTACCCCTCAATCGTTAACTTACGGCGACCGGATCAGGGGCAATCATTGCGCGGCGATGGGAGCGATTACGGTCATTTATGGAATGGGCAATCACCCATCGAAGTCTACACCATGCTCGATCTGATTTTGCCGGCTTATCCGGAGCTAGCGAAGGGATTATTGCGAAATTTCCTGGCAACCCAGGATGAATCCGGAGAAGTTGACTGGCGTCCCGGGCTGGCCGGACAACGCGGTATGCGATTAGCAACCCCCCTATTGGCAGCGATAGCATGGCGGATCTATCAATACACCGAAGACCTCGAATTCTTACGCGATGTCTTTCCCTCATTGCTGCGCTTTACCGACGCCTGGTTCACAGCGGAGCATGATAGAGACGGGGATGGCGTTCCGGAATGGGATCACCCAATGCAGTCCAGCTTCGACGACCACCCGATCTTCGCGCGCTGGTATGATTGGGCTCAAGGCGTGGAGATCTCGACGGCAGAAAGCCCTACATTGTGCGCTTTTCTGTACCAAGAATGCCAGAGTTTGATCGAAATCGCCCATCTCCTAGATCATCAGGCGCCTATCAGCAGTCTACAATCACGCACCAGCGCGTTGAAAAATGCGGTCGATTCCACCTGGGACTCAGATAGCGCGACCTTCCGCAACCGTGATCGCGACACCCATCTAAGCCCACCCGGCGGCCCGATCGGAGAACGCCATGGACCAGGGAATATCCAATTGGGACAAGCTTTTGAAAAACCAATTCGCCTGCTGTTGCGGGTCAACAGCAGCGGCGACTCAACGCGCAGGCCAGACGTGTTTATACATGGTACAAGCCAGACCGGGAAACACCGGGTAGAACGTCTGACTTTCGATGATTTCCACTGGTATTTAGGGCTTGGCACTGCGACCTCTTCGAGGACCTACATCGAACTGGAGCGGATCGAAATCCAGGGGATCGACGAAGAGGATGCGTTTCTCATCCAATCGGTTTCCTTGACCGGTGAGGATATCACTCTCCTGCTGCCAATCTGGGCTGAACTTCTCTCCAAGGAAAGAATCGATACAATCGTCAATCGTACGATCACTGCTCCCGATCGCTACTGGCGTGCTTATGGTTTGCCAGCTCACCCTCAGGTTTCTTCAGAAGCCAGCCCGTCTGCTGACGCACAGTCTGAGTTTGAAGGGGATATTTCCAGACGAGTACATATCTACTGGAACAACCTTATCGGCATCGGCCTGGTCAAGGCCGATCAGCGACCGGTGGCAGCCGAGCTGGTCTCTCGTTTGATGAACAGCGTTATACTTTCATTAAAAAATGAGGGGAGTTTTCGACGGTATTATGACTGCGATACTGGCGCAGGCATTGGTGAGAGAGATTCACTGGGAGGTCTGGCTCCTTTAGGATTGTTTCTCGAAACTCTAGGTGTGCGGTTGATATCACCGCATCGGGTTCTGCTGGAGGGCCACAACCCTTTCCCTTGGCCGGTAACGGTAAAATACCGTGGACTCACCATCTTACGCCAAAAGGAAATAACCCAGGTGATCTTCCCCGACGGGCAAACCGCCAGCGTCAGCGATCCAGAGCCGCGCCTGGTAGCGCTTGGATAGGAGACCCGCCAATCCCAGACCGAATTAAGGAAAGATTTTGCTAATTCATTCACGTCCAACACTACTCCCGCTGCTCATTGGACTCATCCTTTTGCTGCTCTTAACAGCGTGCAACGGAACTGAATTTACCTCTCTTGCGCCCGAGGTTGTTGATACTCCAGCAGCGGAAAGTTTACCCGCCACTGTCGCCGCGGAACACGCACCAGTAACCGACGCGGAAACCCCTTTGCAGGAGACGCCAGAAGACGAAGCAGTACTGGTGATCGAAGAGATCATCATCGGACTGCTGTTTGTTGCAACCATCGTTGGCGTGATCGCCCGGCAGATCCGTATGCCTTACACCATTGGATTGGTGATCATGGGACTGGTGATCGCCTTGCTTCCGATCGTAAAAGTCGAGGTGCCTCGATCGTTGACCCTCGGGCTTCTCGTGCCGCCTCTGATTTTCGAAGCGGCTTTCCATCTCAACTTCAATGACTTAAGGCGCAATCTTCCTCCAATCCTAGCATGGGCGATTCCAGGCGTACTCCTGACAATGTTCATTGTCGCCGGGATCGTTAACCGGATCACAGGCATTACGCTCACACTGGCGCTGGTATTCGGAGCGCTGGTCGCGGCGACTGATCCGGTAGCTGTCATCGCCTTGTTCAGCACGATCGGCGTACCTAAACGGCTGCAAGTGCTGCTTGAGGGAGAAAGCTTGCTAAATGATGGGACCGCCATCGTGATCGTCGGTTTGATGACCACGGTCGCGCTGACCGGAGAGTTCAGCCTGCTCAACAGTGTGATCGACTTCGTACGAACTGCTGGCGGTGGATTGTTGGTGGGATTGGTCCTGGGAGCGTTAGTCTCACAAATGATCAGCCGCATCGACGATCACTTGATCGAAACCACCTTAACCACGGTACTGGCCTTTGGCGCCTACCTGATCGCCGAGGAGATTTTTCACGTCAGCGGAGTCCTGGCCGTTGTGGCCGCCGGTCTGGTCAACGGGAACATTGGCCCACGAGGGATGTCGCCCACGACGCGCATCGTCGTTTTCAATTTTTGGGAGTACGCCGGCTTTCTGGCCAACTCATTTGCGTTTTTATTGATCGGAATACAGATCGAGCTGACCGACCTGGCGCGCAATTGGGAGCTAATCCTGGCTGCGATCCTGGCAATCTTGGTTGCCAGGGCGATCGTCGTTTACGGATTGGCCTGGATCGGCAGGGATATCCCCTTGAAATGGCAGCACGTGCTTTACTGGGGTGGCCTGCGCGGCGCCATATCCCTGGCATTAGCACTCGGCCTACCTGCCTCTCTCGCAGCGCGCACGGAAATCCAGCTGATGACCTTCGGCGTGGTCGTCTTCACCTTGTTGGTTCAGGGTCTCAGCATGGGTCCTCTGGTCAGAAGATTCAAAATCGGTGTGCGCACGGAGGCACAAATGGAATACGAACGCCGCCACGCGCGGGCTGTCGCAGTCCAGGCGGCTTACAACCATTTGGAGAACATGCGCAGAAAGGGTTTGCTCTCTGATCACTCATGGGAGCTGTTGGCGCCGATCTTGAAAAAACATAATGAAGCCATGGTAGATACAGTCCGCCAGGTGTTGCTCAATGACCCTACGGTGGAAGCGGAAGAGCTGGATAACGCCCGGCGGGAATCCTTACGGGCGCAACGAAGCACGCTGAGCTCCCTATTAAAGGACGGCATCATCTCCGAGCATACCTATTCGCAGCTTGTGGCAGAGGTAGATGCGGCCCTGGCAAATCCTTATAACAGCTGGCCTGAGTTGATCCGACGTAAAACCGACCATCGGGAGCCGATCGACAGGTTAATGGCTGTCGTGATCCAGGAACAAGATTTTGAAAATGCATCCAACGCGCTAACCAAATTGGGCTTGTCCGTCACCCGATTACCCAGCGTTGGCGGATTTTTAGGCCGCCGGAATGTGACTCTATTGATTGGGTTCCCGCGCGGGCAGGAGGCGGACACCGTGGCGGCTTTGAACCAGAGCTGCAGGAGGCGAGTCGAGCATATCGCAGCCCCACTGGAGAGCGCGGCGATGCCGCTGCCGGCGCCGGTCCCAGTAAACGTGGGCGGGGCGACAATATTCGTCTTCGATATAGAACGATACGAAGAAATTTAACTTCCCAGGTTAGACGGCGAGTCATTCATAGAGCCCCATCCGTCTGGCGATGACCCAGTCCCTCAACCAAACCGGAGCAAGCCTTTCTGCGAGTATAGAGTAGCGGGTCCCCCTGCCGACAATATAGCGGGCCTTTGGTGAGCGGTCAATCAAGGCACGCTCGACAACCTTTGAGACCGCTTCCGCGGGCAATCCATTTCGCCCCGATGCCGCCGCCAAATCAACGACCCGCCGAAAATATTTTCCATAGAGCTCCATCGCTGTCGGCGGATAATCGCTGAAACGCTGCAGCGTCTCCTCTAAGGATTTCTCCCAGATAGGCGTGCGGATGCTTCCTGGTTCAATGACGATGACCTGGATGCCCCACGGTCGCAGCTCAACCCGTAGGGCATCGGAGATCGCCTCGAGTGCAAATTTGGAGGCGGCATACGGACCAAAAAAAGGCAGAGCGAGCTGCCCACTGAAGGAGCTCATATTGATCACCCGTCCTCGCGCGCGGCGTAGATGATGGAGGAAAACCTGGGTCACGGCTACCTGGCCGATCAAGTTGATCTCCAACTGCCGACGTAAATCTTCGAGTGGGATAAATTCAAGCGGTGCGGGCACGGCAATACCGGCGTTGTTGACCAGGCCTGCCAGACCACGATTGCCTAATTTAGTTGCTACGGTCTTTTCAGCCTGGACAATGGAGGCTTGATCGTTCAGGTCGAGAAAAACAGCCTGCATACGTTCAGAAGATGCCTTTTTCAGAGATTCAGCATCCGATTCATTCCTGACTGTAGCAAAGACTTGAAAACCACGGGCGTCGAGGCGAAGCGCGCAATCTCGACCGATGCCAGTCGAAGCGCCGGAAATCAAGACGGCTTGGAACTGTGAAGAACTCGCTTTTTCCAAGATAACCTCAACAAGGAAGAAATGATAGAATTAGCTGCTTAGCAGTGGGTGAGGTGAGTGGGCAACTCCAGTATACTTTATCGACTGAAATAATGCAGTTCACGAGGGAACTGAGGGTGAATCCACATGAAGATGATCGTCGCCATTGTCAGAGACGAAGACAGTGAAGGAGTCTCTCAGTCTTTAATTGAGGGGGGATTTCGCGTCACCCGGATCGCGTCAACTGGGGGGTTCTTACGCAGGGGTTCGACAACATTCATGGTCGGCGTCGAGGCTGATCATGTTGACGAGGCCATCGAGGTCATCCGCCAGAACTGCACGCTATCTATCGAACCGGGATTGAAGCGGGCAACCCTCTTCGTGCTCAACGTCGATCGCTTCACACAATTGTAGTTACTCTTCGTGGAAGCTTTCAACCTGGTAGGTCAAGATTTCGAGTCGTTTGCTACGCCAAAAATCTGCTGGATAGCCCAATTTATTGCAAAGTAAGCCCAAGAACTCCACTTTATCCGGAATTCTTTCCCATACCTGCGGTAAAAACGTCGATCGCTTTTTCCCCTCCCGAAGCACCACGCCATCGACGCCGGGAGTCAGCGCGTCCAAAAGCTCTTCGGGGCAACTGTAGGTGAGAGGTTTAAAGGCGCTAAGGCAGGAGATTTCGATGCGTACACGGGGTAATTCAGCCAAACTCAGGGGATAAAACCGGAAATCCTTCACCGCAGCAGCAACAGCGTGATTACGGGCGTCTTCAACCAAGGGCAGAACGGCTTCCAAACCGCCAACACAACCCCGCAGCTGTCCGGCAATCGTCAGGGTCACAAAGGTGGTTCCCTTCTCTCTCAGCCGATCGGTCAACCTTTCGTAATCGAGCGAAACCAAAGGCAAGCCTTGAAGGCTATTTTCAATTGACTGGCGCGCCAGGACCAATAACGTCTCGCGTTCGAAGGGCGTCAATTGCTTGATCGGCGGAGTTTGTTCGAACTTTATTTTCCCCATCAATGGACCTAATCTTGCAACTGGTGGTATTGTTGATCGTAATACACAAGAGGCGCGGCGGGGTCGCCAATCCTCACCGACAACACCTCTCCAATGAAGAGTGTATGCGTTCCTGAATCATGGACGGTGATCACCTGGCAGTCCAAATACGCTAAACCTGCGGAAAGAAATGGAACGCCGCTGATCAGCGTGGTCGTATCCAAACCTGCAAAGCGGTCCAGGTCTTCAGTGTGCCGACCAGCGAAGCGGTCAGAGATGTCCTGCTGATCGCTGGACAGCATGCTCACGCCAAAGAAACCGGATTTGGTGACAAATTCATGGGTGCGCGTCTTTTTTTCCAGCGAAATCAACACAGTGGGAGGCGTCAAAGACACCGAGGTAAACGAGCTAACGGTCATACCATGCTGTACTCCCTGGTGTTGAGCAGAGACGATGGTCACACCTGTCGTCCACTGACGCATAGCCAGACGGAGTTCCAGCGGGTCAACGGGCATTAATGTAGCCCTCCAAGATTATGATTTTATAAATATGCGCATTGATCATACTTTCACCAGGGAGAGACGTCAAGTAGCAACCGCATTTGAATCTTGGTTAATTGCCGGTCCTCTGGTTAAAGAAAAAATACTTGCGTTTAATCGATAATTAAGGTAGTATCAGGACAAAATGGACACATCCGTACCCTCTTCCAATAAAGACAGCCAACGGACCGTTTTCAGGGGAACGTTTTACTATCTGCAGTTTGTGATTGTGGTCGCATTCGTCGTCGCGACCTTGTTTACGGCATGGACGCCGGCAAGCCTGCTACCAGGGGATTTAACCAACCGGCTCGCTTCAGCCATCGGTCCCGCTGGACAAACACCGCTCCCAGACTACCCCACGGCTACACCCAGGCCCAGACCTTTAATCGGCATCGTCGTGGGCCACTGGGGGGATGATAATGACCCAGGGGCCGTGTGCGGGGAGGACTTCAACAACCTCACCGAGTTCGAGGTAAACCAGGGGGTCGCGACCAAAGTGATGGAAAACCTGATCGACGCAGGTTTCGACGTGGAGCTGCTGAAGGAATTTGATCCCCGACTGGTCGGATTCAGGGCCCTAGCGCTGGTTTCCATCCACGCCGATTCGTGTAATTACATCAACGACCTGGCCACCGGCTATAAGCTCGCCGCGACGGTCAACAACCCCCGCCCGGAGAAGACGGCCCGGCTGCTGGCCTGTATACGAGATCGTTATGCCGAGGCTACCGGCATGGAATACCACGCCAACAGCGTCACTAACGATATGAGCAGCTACCACGCATTCAACGAGATCCACAGCGATACCCCCGCAGTAATCATCGAGGTTGGATTCATGAACCTCGATTACCAAATACTCACGCAGGGCCAGGATCAGATCGCGGCAGGAATCAGCGACGGCTTGATGTGTTACGTGCATAACGAGAACGTCTCTGAAGAGGGCACGCAGTGATTGCATCCAATCGCCAGGTGGAGCGCGCGCTCTACGCGATCCGTAAAGCACAAGAGGCGTTAAAATCTGGCGATCGCCGAACTGCCCGCCGCTGGGCCGAACAAGCCCTGACTCTTGCGCCCGAGCGGGAAGAACCCTGGCTTTTGCTGGCGGCCTTAGCCAGCCCCCGGGCCAGCCTAGTCTATCTCAATCGGGCGCTGGAAATCAATCCGGGCAGCCAACGAGCCCGAGAGGGTATGCATTGGGCAGTTCAAAGGGCCCGCGAATCTGAAGAAGCTCCTCCTCAACATCGAATTATCGTTCGAACCCCCCAAGCGGAAGATTTTGTCCGCACTCAACCCGCCTATCTGCCCTGGGCGTTAGTAGGATTGCTGATCCTGGTTGCGGCTCTGGTGGGATTTGGGTTTCTTCCGACGCCACTTACCGCGGCGGCGAAAGATCCACTCCCAATCGCTCAGGTTGAAATATCCAAAGCAACTCGGACCCCGACAGCAACAGCGACCAGCACCCCCACGGCGACTTCAACGCCAACTCCAACCCCGACCGACACACCGGTTCCCACCGCTACGCCAACCGATACAGCGACTCCCACTGACACTGAAGTGCCTCCTACCGCTCCACCGGAACAATCTGATCCGGGACCCGGGAACGTTGTATTACCCGAAGGGGTGGGCTCGAAGGATCACTGGATTGATGTCAACCTGACGGCCCAGCGAACCTATGCGTACAAGGGGAAAAATCTGGTGCGCAGCTTCCTCGTTTCAACCGGAACCTGGATTCACCCCACCGTGGTTGGCACGTACCGGGTTTATGTAAAATACACCGCAGCAGATATGTCAGGCCCGGGATATTATTTACCAAACGTTCCTTATGTCATGTATTTTCACCAGGGATATGGGCTGCACGGTACCTACTGGCATAACAATTTCGGAACGCCGATGAGCCACGGTTGTATCAACCTGACCATCCCCGACGCCCAATGGCTGTTCGAGTTCTCGTCGGTGGGCACAGTAGTCAACGTCCATTATTAGCCCGTAACGATGCACACAAGCTTTAACCCATCCGGTTTATCACGGAAAGAATTCTTAAAACTTTGCAGCCTGGGGCTGACCGGTCTTTTTATACCCCCATTTAGGGATTTCCAGGATCTGATGCCAGGGTTGCAAGGACGTGTCATCGATAACGAGATCACCCTGTTTGACAAACCCGCATTTGATGCTCGCGAAGTAAAAAAATATTGGAAGGACATGGTTCTGCCGATCTCACGCGTGACCGTTGGGGCGGAAGAACCGGCCTATAACCGCATCTGGTATCTGATTGGCGACGAGGGCTATGCGCACTCCGGTAATATTCAACCGGTCAAAACCATCCTCAACCAGCCGAGGCCAGCGATCCCCGAGCCAGGGTTGCTTATGGAAGTGAGCGTACCTTTCACCGATGCATTTTGGGGGCCCGGGAATTATTACCCTTTCGCTTACCGTCTCTACTACGAGACGACGCATTGGATCGACTCCTCGGTACCGGACGAGCAAGGGAATACTTGGTACCGGATCCAGGATGATAAGTGGGATGTTCACTACTACGTCCCGGGGAAGCATTTACGCATTATCCCGCCCGAAGAAGTGACACCGCTATCTACAGAAGTGCCATCCAACGCCAAGCATATACTTGTGGATAACCCCAAACAGCTCGTGATCGCCTATGAAGGCGACAAACCGGTATTTATGGCGCGAGCGGCTACAGGCGCACAATTCAGCAATGGACGATACCGCACCCCTGCAGGCACGCATTATACGTTTCACAAGCGTCCTTACCGGCATATGGCCGCAGGAAACCTGGCTTATAATGGGTATGACCTGCCAGGTGTGCCGTGGATCGCTTATATCACCGAGAAGGGCGTTGCCTTCCATGGGACTTACTGGCATAACGATTACGGGCAGCCGCGCAGTCACGGCTGCATCAACTTAACACCACAGGCTGCTAAATGGATTTACCGCTGGACTCTACCTGAAGTGCCGTTCGGAGAACAATTCGCATACAAAAAATTTGGCACCAGGGTCGAGGTTATCGAGTAAACTTATCCCAGCTCACACTGGCAAACTGCCGCTCCTAATCGAGTAGTGCTATATGCATTCAGCTTTTCAATACGATAAATATCTATTAAAGCGCCAGATCCTGGCCCTGACCGGCAAGTTCCGCTTGTACAATCCGGGCGCGCAGCTGGTGCTGTTCAGCCAGCAAAAAATGTTCCGCCTTAAAGAGGATATTCGCGTCTACTCGGACGAGAACCAATCACAGGAGTTGTTATACATCAAGGCCCGCCAGGTGATCGATTTTTCTGCAGCCTATGACGTCACCGACGTCACCACAAAAGAAAAAGTTGGCGTGCTCAGACGAAAAGGTTTTCATTCCTTGGTACGGGATGAATGGCAGATCCTGGACAACGAGGATAAGCAGATCGGCAGCCTTTATGAGGACAGCATAACGCTGGCAATATTGCGCCGCTTCTTGCTAGGATCTTTCTTACCTCAAAATTATGATATAACCATCGACGATCGATGCGTAGCAGATCTACGCCAGCGCTTCAACTTGTTCCGGTATGAACTGGACCTGGACTTCTCTATGGCCACAAATCAACAATTCGATCGCCGATTGGGCATCGCTGCAGCGATTCTGCTTGGGACGATCGAAGGCCGCCAAGAGTAAAAATATTAGGATTTACGTCCGTGAGGGAAGAAAGGGGGTATTTGGGCGGGTAAAGCCCGCCCAAATACCCTCACTCTTTCGGAGAACTGTGTAACTCCTAATATTAAAGCGACCCATTTCATGCGTGAATAATTACTTGAATATGCCAAAAAAAGCTGTATTTGAAGGATTAGTTGTTGACGAGAAGGATAGCACAGTTGAGGTCGTTTACGTTGGAGACGAACCTTGCTACGTGGTCGATGAAAACGGCTTTCGCCGCCACATCCCCACTGAGCAGGTGGATCAACAAGTACTAAACTTACTGCGCGAATCCATTGAGGGGCATGAGGATATCATCAGCGACCAGACAGCCAAGATGCTGGGACAGGAAGATATCTTCTCCAAGGCGCTGATTGAATCCCAGATCAAAAACATCGACGAACATTTGGATAACTTGCTGGATATGGGCATCCCCGAGGACGCGCGGGCCTACATGGGTATGATGGGCTTTCGTATCCGCATCAACGTCCATGGAGAAGTCATCGAGGTCGAACAGCCGGGAGCGATCGCTCCGGAAGACGAATAAAAAAAGCCGGGCTTTCGCCCGGCATTTTTTAGCCCGCATAACTCCACCCGATATCCAGCAAGGTCAGGCAATCTTCCGCCTCACCCGGTTTACGCTCGCCAGCGCCTACGATTTCTCCGACCACTAAATCGTGATCCCCTCCGACATCAATAATCTGCTGCACACGACATTCCAAATAAGCGGCGGCTGAATCCAGAATCGGACAGCCAGTCTCAGGACCAGGTTTGTAACTGGCATTTTTGACTTTATCCGGGTCCTTTTCCCGTCCCTTGGTGAAGTTTTTAATCCCCTCCTGATCATCAACGTTGAAGATGTTGACGGCGAAAACCCTGCCCTGCTCTACCAGGCTGTGCGTGTAGGATGTTTTCTGTAAGGCCAAGGTCAACAGGCGAGGCTCGAAGGAGGATTGCATAAGCCAGGTAGCTACCATGATATTGACCTCATCCCCGGCACGGCTTGTGATGCAGTAAAAACCGTATGGAATTCTGTTCAATACATCTTTAATCGGATCGTTTGACATACTAGTTCCTTTCACTCTTTTTATCGATAAGGGGTTCTTGTCTGATATTGCCAGACAAAAACCCCCAACTATTTAGATATTCTAACCCTGGCTTTCCTTACTCTCCACATCCACCTCGGCGACTTCTTGCTCATCGGTTGGAGGCAAACCGTCCTGGCGCGTGGTCGGTTCAAGCACCGTTTGACGCAGGAAGGAATGCAAAGCGCCACTGCGCCGTTTGATCAGGATTACGGTTACAGAAGCCTGCTTGGCAATTTGCTCGGCGATGTTGCCCAACAGTAAATTTCTAAAGAGCGGCTCCTCCGTCGCACCGATGACGATTAAATCACAGCCAGTGGATTGCTCCAGAACCGTTTCGACCACGTTGGTCCCCTCAACAATGGTGCGCTCGATGTGCTCGTATTCGATGCCTTCCAGCACGTAATCGAAAACCTGGTGAGCCCGCACGCGGTGGCGGCTGAGCGCCCCAATGGGGACAATGTGCATCAAGTGTATGGTTGCCGGGCCATTCTCGGCGGATACAGCCATATTGATCGCCAGCCGGACTGCCCGGCGACTGTTGGGACCACCCGCCACCGGTACGAGGATATCGTTCACGGGGCGGCGTTCGCGATAACGTACCAGGGCGATATCCGTCGGCGGGTTGTCCACAATTGGGTCGATCACCGATCCGTATAACCTCCCCGCAGTGTTGGTATAGCCCGGCCAGCCCAGGACGATCAGATCAGAGGCATCTTCTTCGGCCGTCTTGCGGATCGACTCGGCTACCTGACGACCCAGGCGGATCATCGTATGGACGGGCACATCCAATTTTTTTGACTGTTGAATGACGGTCTCAAGGTTAGGCCTGCCTTCTTTTAGCATCACGCGGCCTTCCCCCAAGGTCAGCTGCGGAGGAACTCGCACAACGTGCAGCGCAAATACCTCTCCCTGGTTAGCTTTCGCCAGGAGAGCTCCAATCTGACCAAGTATGCGGGCTTGCTCGTTGGTTGCCACCGGAACCAATACCGAATAATCCCGGCTCACCAGCACCTCTTCCATCAAAATCTCCTTGGGCTTTTCAAGGGCTTCTATCCGGGAGAAATAAGGGTAATAAGCTAATAACCCAATTATGAGCCAGCCGATCGCAAAATACCAGGCGATTGGGCTGAAGGTGAACAGGTGGATGGCGAGCAAGGCATTGGTGATGATGCCCAGAACTGGGACGAGCGGGTAAAGCGGGACGCGAAAACCGCGCTCGAGAGTAGGGAGCTTATGTCTTAAGCGCATCACCACGACGTTGACCTGCAAGAATAACAAAAGGAACATGATGTCTGCTGCCGCTGCGACGCTCTCAATGGGCAGCAGCCAAGCGATCAACAGCATAAACCCACCGGAGAAGACTACCGCCCAGTACGGAGTATGCCTGACAGGATGAATTTTGGCGAAGAAATTGGGCAGATTATAATCGCGCCCCATGGCGAAGGAGACACGGGAGGAGGAATAGGTGGTCGCATTCAGGGCCGACATGGTGGAGACCAGCCCGCTGAACAGCAAGACTACCGCACCGATATTACCCGGGAAAGTCTGGCGAGCCGTTTCGACGATGGCGACTTCTCTCTGCTGCTCCAGATACTGGTAGGTGCGCAATCCAGAACCCTCGGGCGGGTTGGTAGCGCCGATGGCCGTGATGCTTACCAAAAGATAGATGACCACAGCGATGCCGATCGCCCAAAAGATCGCCCTGGGGACATTCCGCTTGGGATTGATCACCTCCTCCCCGGATTGCGCGATTATCTCGTACCCTTCAAAGGCGATGAACGTCACCCCCATAGCAGCAAAGACGCCCATGATACCATTCGGCATAAACCCTGTAGTGAAGCGTGTATGCCAGGCCTCGGTACGCAGCATCGCCAAGATGCCAAAGATGACGAACAACGCCAAAATGGTGATCTTCGTCAGCGTGACGATGTTTCCGATGGTCCCGGTTTCCGAAGCTCCCCAAAAATTGATCAGCGTGAATAGGATGATAATAATGGTCATAAACCCAAGGGTCAGCTGGGGTTCTTCAAGACCGAAACTCGGCATTCCCGCCAAAATCCATAACTCGCTGGCAAAACGGCCGAAACCCAAGGCGTACAGGCTGCCCGCTGCAAAATGCGCAAACCAGCTCATCCAGCCTGCCAAGAATCCTTGCGTGCCTCCCAAACCTTCTTTAACCCACAGATAACCGCCGCCAGCCTCCGGAAACGCCGAACCCAATTCCGCATAGGACATGGCCGTAAATGTCGTCACGATGCCGTTCAATAAGAAAGCCAAAACGAGGGCCGGTCCGGCTACGCCAGCGGCAATACCGGTTAATACAAAGATACCTGCGCCTATCATCCCACCCACACCAATCATGGTGACTGTGAACAGGTTCAAATCGCGGCTTAATGTGACCTCCTGAGGGCTCCCGTCAGGAGAGTGAGCAGCGTTATTCATGTTTCTCCTCAATCGAATGAACTAAAACAGAAAGATTATACGTGGTTTCATGTTATTGGCGAACTACGTAACTTCTCAAAAATAAATTTCTGAGAAATATTGTACCCTAGTCATGGGTTCACCAAGGTCAGATCCCCCCAAGTGGTCGGATCAGCCAAATTACGGGCAGGGTCGTTGGAAACCATGCTTTGCTGGACATTCTCGTCTTCGTCATCATTATCTGAGACCGAAACAGCAAAACCATAGTGATCGCCGGTCTCTGGAGAGACGTCAAAAACATCCCAGGGGATGGCCGCTTCGAGACGGTAACCATCCTCCAGGGATGTGACGCCTATCTCCACGTCCGAGCGTGAGCCACTCAATGTGCTGGGGAACCAAAGATACGCTTCTGGATCATCGCCTGGAAGCGGCGAACCCGGTGCGAGCCCCAGCTGGTAATCATCGGCGCTCAAGCTATTCAAATAGAAATCCACGGAGACTTGCCGGTCAAGCAAGATTTCCACACTGTCGCCTTTGAAGATGTTTTCACCACTGGCATTTTGAACGTAATGGTCGTCTTTTACCCGCACACCGACGTATAAATATTCTTCGTCCCAACCAATGCGAGCATTCGCGGAGAGATCGGCAGATCCGGCGTGATCCCCACCGCCATACACAACATGGTCAACCGAGTAAATCTCGACCGGCCACTCACCCAGGTTGCCATCGATAGTTGGAGGAGAGTCGAAATAACTCGCTGCAACGCTGTAATTCGGGCGAGCGCCTGGCCCAGCCAGGGACTTCGTGGCCGTCGCAGTGCTCGTAACCACGTTTGCTGGAATCGTATTCATGGCGGTAGATTGCTGAGTCTGTGTCGGTTCCTGGGTTGGCGCGATCGTTTCGGTCGGTGTGGATGTCTCGGGCAACGGCGCCTCCAAGGTGGCTGCGAAAATAGCGGTCATGGTCAGGTTAGGCGTAGGGAAAACAAACGGTGTAGGGGCTGCTGGGCCGGGTAAGTTGCAAGCCAGGACCGCCAGCAGTAAGACAGCCAGAACTGCTGCAAATCTTAGCGACTTCATATTTTCTCCTCCTCAATACCATCTGGCAGATAGACGAGATTTGGCGGATCTTTACTCAGGCGTAATCAGATTAAACCAAAGCGCGAGGCAGCAAGGTCCAAGATCTCCAGAATGAGAACATCATAAGGCAGCTCTTCTGCATCAGCCATGATACAAAGATCGCTGATCGCAGGGTTCATCCCAGGCAAAGTGTTGATCTCAAGAAGATATGGATTTCCTTCAGCGTCTAGGCGGAAATCAACACGAGAAACATCAACTGCTCCTATGGCCCGGTGCGCCCGTAGCGCGAGCCGCTGCAGCGTATCGACCAGCTTAGAATCGAGATCCGCCGGGCAGATATATCCAGGCGCGCCTTGTTCCGTAAGATCCTTGGATTTTGCTTTATATCCATAAACCCCCGGTGTAATCGACCGCTCGTTCTCGATTTCCAGTATGGGAAAGCGATGATACCCATTCGAAGCATACAGCTCCGGACGAAGCGAAACAGTTGGAGCTTCTTTGCGACCCAGGACTCCTAGGGTAAACTCACGACCCGGCAAAAAGGCTTCAACGAGAGCTGGCTGCTGGTACGTTTCAAGCACCCAGGCAACGCGGTTCCGCAATTCGGCTTCGTTCTCCACCACCGCGTCCATATCTACGCCCATACCGGTGCCTTCGCGAGCCGGTTTAACAAATAGGGGATACCGTAAAGAAGGACGAATTTTCTCGTCCCCAGAGATAAATTCTTGAAATGGAACAACCGGCAAACGCGCATCCCGCCAGATCCTTTTGGTCAGCGTTTTATCGAGGGATACGGCGTTAGGTAGAACGCGCGAGGCTGTATAAGGAATGCCCATCATCTCTAGCAGCGCAGGCACCTGCGCCTCCCGTCCGTCCCCGCGCACACCTTCGGCGATGTTGAAGCAGATGTCCGGCTTGATGGCATTCAGCGAAACGAATAGATCTTCGCTGAACGGAATGAACTCACTGCGATGTCCACCACCTTCCAGCGCCAAGCGAATCGATTCGATGGTTTCAATGCGATCATACTCGGCGCCTGCGTCGGGAGGCGCACCCTCGGGAAGCTCAGTTTCCCCCTTGATATTGGCGATGACCGCAACCAGCCAGTTGGAACGCCCGGTTTTCACCTCTTTGGTCTCAAGCGTGCTTCGCTCCCCAGGAGGATCTTCCAACTGGTTTCCCTGCTCCTCTTGCAGCCTGGTTTGGCTCATTTTCTGTTCCTTCCTTGGAAAAATTCTTATTTCAATACAAAGTCCCCCCGGTTTGGAGGGACTTCATTATAGCAAAGGCGGGGCGCTTTGCTGGCTAGATTGTAAATTTCGGAAGGAATTATTGGTTGTTAGTCATCCATATCGTCATCATCATAATCATCTTCATCGTAAGGCCAGTCCAATTCAATGGGATCTAACCAAACGATCTCCAGCTCGTTGCCACACTCTGGGCATATGACTTTTTGGCCCATCTTCGGTTTAGAACTGATATTGATATCTTCTCCACAGGAGGGGCATGTAGCTTGAGCCATCCTGGCGCTCCTTTTTCGTCTAATTGGGAATTTAGTCATCCGCCACCACGACGGATAACAACGATTGAGTATATCGAAATTCTGTAAAATAGACGTATAAAAAACGTAGAATCCAGGTGTCAAAAAACCTCGAGGTGTTGAAAATCTGAACGACAAACCGAATCGACATGAATTTTAAAAAACAGATGCCTGCCTAGGACAAACCTGGGCAGGCATCGTTTTTTCATTTGCCCAAGATCCGTGAGGATCGATGGGCAAGGGCCCCACCATGCCGTGTGCAGCGAAGTTCTGAACCTGCCTTCGCAGGTTGGGTCTCGCCCCGACAGATCCGCCTTGGCTCAGGCCTATCGCGTCACTGCCGTAAGATTGAAACCCTTAAAGTGAGTGTTGGCTCAGAACGGATTGGCAGCATCACGCGCACAGCAGGGTTAATTTTTTTATACCATAAAATCAATCGAGTGAATAGGTGAATTTCATTAAAATCTGGCGGACTAACGTCCTTGTGAGGCTATCCAGCATGAGGTGGGCTGCCGTGACCTCTAATCAGTTCAATTAATCGAGCGATTGCCAGACTCACGGCAGCTTCGGGAGGTCGAGTTCGAGGTGCAACTCGCGCAGCTGCTCTTCTTCGACCGGAGAAGGCGCATCAGCCATTACATCTCGGGCAGCCTGATTCTTAGGAAAGGCGATCACCTCACGGATGTTGGGTTCACCTGCCAGAAGCATACAGATACGGTCGATCCCGGGCGCGATGCCGCCATGCGGGGGCGTGCCAAATTCAAAAGCTTCCAGCATGTGTCCGAAGCGCTGGCCAGCAACCCCCGGATCCAGACCAATCAAGGCAAACACCTTTTCCTGAAGCCCTCGATCATGGATACGGATTGAACCACCCCCAACTTCCACATCGTTCAACACCATATCATACTGCTGGCCGCGGGCTCTACCCGGGTCCGTATCCAACAAAGGAATATCCTCAGGCATTGGAGATGTGAAAAGGTGATGGCTTGGATCCCATCGATGTTCAGATTCATTCCAAACTACGAAGGGGAAATCGATCACCCAACAGAAAGCCAACACAGCATCGTCCCGCAGCCCTAAACGATCACCTAACATAACTCGCAACCGACCCAGCGACTCAAAAACCACGACCGGCTGGTCGGCAACGAAAACCAACAGATCCCCAGGCTCCGCCTCCAGGCGTTGAAGGATCGCACCTTTCGTCTCGACGTTGATAAACTTCGCAAAGGAGGATCGCTCTTCTCCAGATGACGTCAAGGCCAGATAAGCCAGGCCTTGCGCGCCGAATTGACTTACGTAATCAGTCAACTCTTCTATCTGCTTGCGGCTGTAATCACCCAGTCCTTTCGCGTTTAAACCTCGCACGTCGCCACCCTTAGCGCTGACGGATTCAAAGACTCGAAAGCCGCTGTCCTCAGCCAAGTCGGTGATGTCTTTTAGTTCCATACCAAAGCGAAGATCCGGGTTGTCCTTCCCAAAGCGCTCCATGGCTTCCCGGTAGGTGAGGCGCGGCCACGGACTGGCAAGCAAGCGCTTGTTCGGGACTATCTCCTTGACCAGTGCTGTGAACATGGCTTCTGCCAGGCGCATCACATCCTCACGTTCAACGAAAGACATTTCCAGATCCAGTTGAGTAAATTCTGGCTGGCGGTCTCCTCGCTGATCTTCATCCCGAAAACAGCGTGCAATTTGGAAATAGCGCTCAACCCCGGCTACCATAAGCAGTTGTTTGAGCTGCTGCGGTGACTGCGGCAGAGCGTAGAATTCACCAGGGTGCACGCGGGAAGGTACCAGGTAATCTCTGGCGCCCTCTGGCGTGGTTTTAAACAGGATTGGGGTCTCGATCTCGACGAAACCTTGCGAGTCCAGGTAATCGCGGATGAATTTGACCAACCGATGACGTAAGATCAGGTTCTCTCGCATGCGCTCACGACGGAGATCCAGATAACGATAGCGCAGGCGGGTTTGCTCGTCCACCTCCTCCTCCTGGTTGATCAAGAAGGGTGGCGTCTTAGCCGGGTTGAGCACACGCACCTCGCTGGCCGCCACTTCTATTTCACCGGTCGCCAGCTTTGGGTTCTCCATGCCTTTCGGACGCCGCCGGACCGTACCGGTCACCTGAACCACCCATTCATTGCGTAAAGCCACGGCCGCCTGGTGAGCCTGAGGAGCCTCGTCCGGGTTGGCGACGACCTGTATAAGACCAAAGCGATCGCGCAGGTCTAAAAAAGTAACGCCGCCGTGATCGCGCCGCCGGTGGACCCACCCGGCTAAGGTCACTTCCTTACCGACATCTCCGGCGCGTAATTCGCCGCAGGTATGCGATTTATACATGGTTGTCCTCCATCCTGAGCTGGTATTGACTGGCGAATAGTTGGTTTGCCTATAAAAACAAAACGCCCTCCGCTAGGTGCGTCGGGCGAGGGGCTGGTCCCGCTAGAATTCAACGACCTGGATGCGCGCGCCGCCCTGCCCGAAAGGAGCGTATATTATTGGCATCGATATTCTGGTTGGGTGAGCGCATCCAGGCGTTCATCACACGTTTCCTAAGAATTTTTGCCTGAAGGAATTATAGCACGAGATTCCAATCGCAGAACCTACTCAAGCAATAACCGTTCGCTATGCATCACTTGACTCGACCGTGTTCTCCTTTCCGGAAGCGATATGATATTCGCTTGGGCGTTCATCTAGCTCGTAACCCGCCAACACAATAATCACATTGGCCACCGTTTTGCCGGGATTCCTCCAGCGGTGATTCAAGCGAGAAGCGAAAAGCAGACTGTCCCCTGGCTCAAGCAAGAACCGCTGATCGCCAACCTCATATTCTAACTGGCCGCGCACACAAAAGACGAACTCGTGACCCGTATGGATCATGCCTACCGGTCCACTGGAGGAGCCACTCTCCAGCGTGATCATAAAGGGTTCAACCCGCCCGGAAAATACCTCGCCTCCCAGACCTTCCCAAAGGCCACGATGGAAGGATACTCGCGGGCGCTCGGAAGCTTTGAGGAACACAATATCCTTCAAAGGAGGTTCTGTTCTGAAGAATGCCGTGATAGGAACCTCCAAGGCCTCTGCAAGCTTGTGCAAGGTACTCACCGAGGGTGAAGTCTTCCCCCGTTCGATCATGCTCAACGCATTAGTGGATAATCCACTCAGGCGGGCGAGGGCGCGCATCGATTTACCTCGCTCAGTGCGTAGTTCACGTAAACGGCCGCCCACATCAACGGATAAAGCCTCTTTTTCGTACGCTCCCATTTCTACCTCCGCCTTTTGGATTCCCCGCGAGTTGACCTTTCACACAAAGCTCAAATTGATGCAATCAGTCGTATCTGCTGCATATCCGACACAAAGATAGAAGTTACACAGTTCACGAGGGAATCGGGGGTATTTTGGCGGGCTGTGTCCGCCAAAATACCCCCATCTCTCTCCCAAGTGTGTAAGTCCTAAAAGAATTATATCGCATGTAAAGTAAACCTTGACAAATTCGCTCAATCGAACCAGGTAAATATACCCCCGAAGAATTAAGCTTGAGGAAACCAGTAGCAAGAAAAGGACAGTGCTTGGAAGACTGAAGGTCGCTTGACCGCTCCCTGCTCCACTAAGACTGCCAACAAGGCAAGAAGGGCTGTCCGGGGGTGGACAGCCCTTCGAAGCTTGACGATCGAGCCATATGGTGCCGGAATGGCTTCGACAATCGGATATTCAGCTACCGCCCAGCTGCCAAACCGGAGCCAGCCTCGAATTGCGTAGATTCTGCATTCCCAGGATCCGCGGGCAATTCACGCGCGTTCAAAACCGTCCAATAGCCGGCTAAATTGTCATGCAGCATGTGGACGGCGCTTGCGATGATAATCGGGTGGCAGGAGCCACCTCGCCCCCTCAACCCTCTCCTTCATTTTCCTTGACCACCTCTTCATCTGGCTTTGCCGTATCAATCAGAGCCTGTCGATCCGAATGGCATTCCAAAAAGGGATCAATCACCTCTTTAACAGCAACTATTTCAGATTTCGATGGTGCTGTAGGCGACGCTTCTAATTCGACGTTTTCCGTCCCCATCGACTTGAGCGCTTGCTCCGGCATGGAACGGGTGCCTGCGCATCCTACCAGCTGCAGCACAAAGAAAACGAACAATATTCGCATCAAGAATCTGAGCATAAAGACATCCAAGGACGATTGTATTTTTTTCACGATACAATTATATTGTGATTATATAAGTATTTTGTATGTATTCAAGTGACAAACATAATATTTACTTATAATGATCACGGTCGACATTGTGATTTTCGTCACTATAAGCCGGGGTGGGTGTGTGCTATTATCCAAAATAAGGCAGATTAGAGGCAAAGCATAAAATGTTAAACCTCCATCAATTGAACGTTTTTTTGGAAGCCGCCGAAACCTTAAATTTCACGCAAGCGGCCCAACGGCTGGAAATGAGCCAGCCCAGCGTCAGCCAGCATATTCAATCTCTGGAACAACACTTCGATTTACCGTTGTTTGTCAGGTCGGGGCGCAGCCTGGAGCTTACCGAAGCCGGTTTAGCGTTATTGCCGCAAGCACGCGAAATGATTTACCTCTCAAACAACATTGAAGAAAAGATGACTTCGATCAAAGGAGAAGTTTACGGGCATCTATTTGTGGGCTGCAGCACCACCACCGGGCGGTACGTATTACCTATTCTGCTGGCCGATTTCCACCGCTTGTACCCTCAAGTGAGGGCTACCTGCCACGTCACTTCACAAGAAAACTCCATGCAGATGTTATGTGACGGGAAAGTACACCTGGCGTTATGCAGCACTCCAGATGTTAGTAAAGAAGTTGAATTTCGCCATTTCATTACCGACGAGATCTTGTTAATTGCCCCACTATCCCACCCGTGGTCACAAGCTGGCGTGATCTCCTCTCAGGAACTGTACAACGAGAGATTTATCTTGCCCGAAGAAGACTCGGACGTACACACTACCGTTCACGATGCGCTCGCAGCCGCGGGAATTTCGATTTTTCAGCTGCAACAGCTGCTGACGCTTGGCAGCGCCGAAGGAATCGCGCTGGCAGTTAAAGAGGGTTTGGGGGTTGGTTTTGTTTCCAGCGTAGTAGTGAAGAAGCTGGTCGCCTCCCAGGTCGGGATCGTAAAAATCAAAGACTTATCAATACCCCAAGAGATATTTCTGGGCAGGAGCCTTAACCGCCAGGAAACAGCCGCTCAGTGTGCTTTCTGGGAATTTGTCTTCAATTTACAAGAAACCGTCACCCGACAGATCCAACCTGAATTAATTTAAGTATTGTGAGGATGCATATGAAAGACATGGCTCAACACAAACCCAAACTATTCGCAATTCTGGCCGGCCTGGTAGTCGGTTTAAGCGCCATGCTTCTTACCGTCGGAATCGCCCTGGCAGCGCCTGTGGCGCAAGAAGATCAGCCGACGCCCACGCCCGGTCTACCCACTGGACCTCTCGGCGACGGAGCGTGCAAGGAGTGCCACGTAGACATCGCCGCGGCCTGGTCGGAAAGCCCACACGCGCATGCCTATGACGACCCGTTCTTCCAGAGCCGCTGGGAAGGCGTCGGAAAAGAAGGCGACTGCTTACTCTGCCACACGACCAATTACCAGGAGTCGACCCACGATTACGATGCAAAAGGCGTCTCCTGTGAGGCCTGCCACGGTGACGTCCAAACCGACCACCCACCGTCAGTGGTTCCCATCCGGGCTGAAACCGAATACTGCGGCACCTGCCATACCACCACCCTGCATGAATGGCGCCTCACCGGACATGCTACCGCGGATGTTGGGTGTACGGACTGCCACGATCCGCACAGCCAGGATAGACTTTTCGAGGTTTCCGACAACCTATGCATCAACTGCCATAAAGATGATATGGAAGCGTACCTGGAAGACCTGCACGTCCAGAAAGGTATCGGTTGTGTGGATTGCCATGCCCTGGTGATCCCCCCAGATCCAGTACCGGTGGATGGAATCGTGCCAACCGGCCACACATTCACGATTACGCCGGCTACCTGCGTTGCCTGCCATACGGACGCACTCCACTCCGGTTTTTCCTTACCGGGGTTCGAAGACGGCGCGGCGGGGGCTTCTCAAACGATGGATGAGCAAGCGAACGCTGAAGCCGCCAATGACGAGTTGATCGGGGTGGATGTGCCGCAAGTCGCAGAGTCCAGCCTTTCCGCCCAACAACAAATCCAGGCTCTGCAAGCGGCTCTGGCTAACAACCGCATGACGACCCTATTTCAGGGTGGTGTGATCGGCCTAGTGCTGGGTGGCAGTACCGCATGGCTTGTCGCAAACAACGTTCGCAAATCATCCACTCTGCGTGAGCTGGAGGAAGATGAAGATGATGAGGATGAATCCTCCGAGGGTTCTTCGTAGGAGATGAGCATGGTAGCGAAGAAAAAGCCAAACGAGAAGCCGAAGAAGAATTCCATCCTATCGCGGCGTGATGTATTGAAAGTTGCCGGGGCTACTGCCGGGGCTGCAATTGTCACCGAGGTCGTCACGGCCGGCCCACTCTCCTCCGAGGCCATCGAGGGTATTGGAGCCAAGAGCCACCCTCACCAGGGCTCTTCTGAATATGAATGGCATATGGCGATCGACCTATCGAAGTGCATCGGCTGCTACTACTGCGTGCGCGCATGCCAGGCAATCAACGATGTGGCTGACGACGAGATGCGTTGGAATATCGTTTTTCCCGAAGTCAGCGAGGCAGAGGTAGACTTCTTTATGAATCGTCCATGCCAGCACTGCCAGAACGCGCCCTGCGTGCGGGTTTGCCCAGTAGGCGCTACCTGGGTGCGTCCTGACGGCATCGTCGCCATGGACTACAACCGTTGCATCGGCTGCCGTTACTGCGAAGTTGCCTGCCCGTACGATGTGCGGCGGTTCAACTGGAAAGCCCCCGAATCGGACAACCGCTTCGTCCCCAAATGGGGCGAGCCGGAAATAGCCCGCAGGCCCCGGGGCGTCGTCGAAAAATGCACTTTCTGCATGCAGCGCATCGACAGGGCTATCGAACAAGGCTTGAAACCCGGGCTAAATCGAGGCGTCTCCCCGGCATGCGTTGAAATCTGCCCGGTGAACGCCCGAGTGTTTGGTGATATCAACGATCCGGAAAGCCCGGTATCCAAGTTCCTGAGCGAAAACGATACTTTCCGGCTGCGCGAGGATTGGGGTACCCAGCCAAAGGTACATTACGTCCGACCGGAAGTAGAGGAGGCGTAAAATGGCGTCAATCTCAACCATCCGCAAAAGAGCCTACACCAATTGGCCGCTTTTTTTCTGGCTGGGAGGCTTAATCTTAATCTTCGTCCTTGGGGTAATTGCCATGGTCCAGGTTATGCTCAAAGGACTCCAGGTAACCGGGTTATCCGACCTGGTTCCCTGGGGTTTATGGATCACGCATGACCTCTCGGCCATCGCACTTGGCGCCGGCGCGTTTACTTTCTCAGCGGCTGTATACCTGTTCCGCATCAAACGCCTTGAATCGCTGGCGCGCCCGGCGGTGTTCATCGGTTTCCTGGGCTATACCTCCGCCATGCTAGCTCTGGCGATGGATATCGGCCGACCAGACCGTTTTTGGCACCCGCTGGTATATTGGAACGTTCACTCCGTGTTGTGGGAAATTACCTGGTGTGTGGTGCTTTACTCAACCGTGCTGGTGCTTGAAGTTTTGCCCCTGATCCTGGAAAGCCGGTTCTTCGATCGCTGGCCTTGGCTCCGCCGGATTGCCCATCAGGTACACCGCCTTACTCCAGTGTTAGCCTTAATCGGTATGGGATTGTCCTTATTGCACCAGTCATCCTTAGGCGCTACCTACGGTGTGTTGAGCGGACGGGCGATTTGGTTTAAGCCTTCGCTGCCAGTCATGTTCATCATATCTGCAGTGGCTGGCGGGATGTCGCTGACGTTGTTTGCCACCGTCCTGACCTCCCATTTGCGCAACAAAGCTTTGATTTCCTCCGATGTCAAACGCGAGGTAGCCCGTTTCATCGGTTACGTGCTCCTGGGTTACATCTACATCAAGTTGTGGGACTGGGCAGCCACCTCTTATTACAGCAGCGCGCCCGGAACCGCAAGCGCCTTAGAGCGGTTAGGAGCAACCACTCCTTACACGACGACGTTCTGGTGGGTGGAGATCGTGATGGGAGGCATCGTACCGGCCATCATCCTTCTTTACCAGCCATTGCGGCGCAACGACCAGGCACTTCTGGTTGGATTAGGGTTAATCGTAGTCGGCGTGGTTATTAATCGCTGGAACGTGACGTTATCCGGTCTGGTTGTACCGCCGGATTGGTCGCCGGGCGTGTTGGGCAATGTGGTTGCAGCGACGTACACCCCTACTATCTATGAGATCATGGTCTCACTAGGCGTGCTAGCGTACGGCCTGCTCGGTTTCACCATTGGGGCCAGATACCTGCCGATCTTCAATCACAAAATGAAGCACGAACCCGCCACTGGCGATTAGAGCGGATGCCCTAACAACCCAGTACTTACCCTCAGAACAAGCTTCCCTGTCCAAGCCGAACATTTTTAAGGCGCTCCCAGTAATTTCCTTACTGGGAGCGCCTTAGATTCTCAAAATCCATTGCGGGACCTTTGTTTTTAATATCAATCGAAGTTACCCCATCCAATCATGAGCCATAATCTACATGACAAAATGCAATTATGTATGTGACAAGCGTCACTATTAGATCTCAAGAACTAAAGTTATTATTTTCACAAATCAATGTATTCATGTATGTGAATAAGGTCAAATGATGGAATCTTCAAATACCCCCTGCTTGCAGGAAGAAGTCACCCGGCTCCATGCGGATATCTGCTCGGCCCTGGCCGATCCACGCCGCATCCTGATCTTGTATGCTCTCAATGAAAAAACCCAAAACGTAAGCGATCTGGCCGATGAGCTGGGCATGAGCCAGCCGGCTGCTTCGCGCCACTTGAAATTACTACGTGAGCGCGGCCTGGTTCGCGCCACCCGCCAGGGTTCCAGTGTCGAATATCACCTGACTGACATTCGCCTGATCGACGCCCTGGACACGCTACGTGCAGTGCTGCGCGACCGGCTGGCTTATCGCGCCAGCCTTATGGAAGTAGGGCAAGAGGTCTAAACGCTTCAGATCGGTATAAAAATTTTCCGAATAGGAACGATCTTCGAGCGGAGGAGTCCATGCAATCAAAATCCAAAATCTATCTACCCCTCATCCTTGGCATCCTTATTTTAGGCGGATTGATCGTCTTCTGGCCCGCTCCAGCAGCCAATGCGCAGTGCGGTTCTCAAGCCTCTTCTTGCAAGAATTGCCATGAAGTTCAGGGGCAGGACCCGGTCAACAACGATGGGACCGGCTGGCACCAATCGCATTCCTTTGGGGATTTCTGCGAGTTCTGCCATGCCGGCAACGTGCAAAGCCCGGATAAAGACGGAGCTCACACCGGGATGGTGGCACCCCTCGACGACGTCCAGGCCAGCTGCGGTAACTGCCACCCGGCAGATTTAATGGAGAAAGCCGAAGTTTACGCCAGTGCCCTGGGCATTGAGGTCGGCAGCGGCGGCGGAACGCCCCGGTCCAGCGGTTCGAACGACGGCAGCCCTGACGACGAGGGTCAACCTGAGGATAATTCTGCCTCCGAAGCCCCCCCATCCGGATCATCGATCGTCGGAGACGCCGATGTGATCGATTACAACCAACGCTACGAAGAGACAGTACTGGGAAAACGGAAGATCAATTGGGGCAACGTTCTCGTCACCACAATGATCGTCCTTGTCGCCGGTGGCGGTGGTGGTTTTGCCTTTTGGAACGAGCGACGCTTGCGGACGCCGGATTCGGCCAAGGCCGAGAAGACTTCAGCCATAACCAGCGAGACTCTCGCACTGCCCCAAATCGAGGGCTATCCGACGGAGATCGTCGCGCTCCTGCCCAAAATCGCCGACCTGAATCCAATCGGACTGCACGCACTCACGCGCTTACTGGATGACCCAGAAGAAGCGTCTGAACTTTTGCAAAGCCTATCCCGACTGGACCCAGAGCTGGTGCGTAGGTTTCGTCGCCTGGACCGGGACTCAAAGGCTCTGCTGCTCGCCCTTTCCGGTGATTGAGACTTTGTCCCTATTCATCTTAATCAGCATGGAGGAACAATGCAAACCTTGATCGAACAATTTCGGAAGGAGGAATGGTCGCCTTACATCGCCGGAGCCTTGCTAGGCCTGGTAGGCATACTGACTGTGCTGCTGGCGAATAACCTCTTGGGCGCCTCCGGGGCAATTGAAAACCTGGCCGGTCTGGTAGGACAGGCGATCGCCCCCAACCTCTTCGACAACGTTTACTTCGATTTTGTGATGCCCCCTGGGATCACCTGGCAGGTCATCCTACTGGCCGGGATCTTCCTGGGAGGCACGCTAGGCGCCTGGTCGAGCAAGACATTGAAGCTGCGGATCAACGATGATTCTCAATGGAAGCGGATATTCGGTCCACAAATCTGGAAACGCTGGCTGCTGCTATTCGTCGGCGGCGTCATCCTGGAATACGGCGCCGGGCTGGCCGGCGGCTGCACCAGCGGATTGGCTATTTCCGGCGGTATGCTGCTCGCCCCAGCAGCCTTTCTATTCATGGTCGGGATGTTCGCCAGCGGTATCTTGACCGCCTTAATCGTCTACCGCAAGAGGTACTAATATGACCAACACAATCCTTGCTCTCTCCCTGGGTATCGTTTTCGGGCTGCTGCTGAACAAAGCCGGCCTGACCAAGTACCACAAGATCGTCAACGTATTTCGCTTAACCGATCTGGCCGTGCTGAAGTTCATGATGACCGCGCTGGTCGTCGCCATGACCGGCTTGTTTAGCCTGCGCGCCCTCGGCCTGGTGACCTTCCCAAACGTTCCCGCGACTTACGTCGTCGGCAATGTCGTCGGTGGACTGGTATTCGGCGTCGGCATGGCGCTAGCAGGTTACTGACCGGGCACATGCGTCGCCGGTGGCGGCGAAGGAAAATTGGATTACATCGTTCCTGGGTTTTTGGGTTTCCTGACCGGTGCAGTCATCTACGGCCTGACCTATCAGTACGTCTTCCCGAAGATCTCGGCTTTTGCCAACTTAGGGCCGACAGTCATGCCAGATTTATGGAACATCAACTGGTACCTGCTGATTATCCTGTTTGGGCTGATCAGCCTGCTGCTCTTCTACCTGATCGACCGCGCGGGCATGTTCCGCAAGAATTCGTTAGAAGGCTGAGTTTCTAGCCTAACGACGGATATCGGTTGATATGGTGCTGACAAGAAGTTTACTTAGAGGTTATTTATGACCGATATAGTCTTTACCCGGCGAGATTTCCTCAAGCTCGGCGGAGCCTCGCTTGGCGCTCTGGCTGCGGGAACATTTTTGCCGCCCAAAGTTGCTTCAGCGGCCCGGCAGTCTGACCTGATCGATGCTAACGGCGACGGGTATATCCCTACGATGTGCGAGATGTGCGTCTGGCGCTGCGGGGTGCTGGCGAAAGTTGAGGATGGGCGCGTCGTCAAACTTGAAGGCAACCCGGAACATCCCCACTCCAAAGGCAAGCTGTGCGCTCGTGGACAATCGGGATTGATGACAACGTACGATCCAGACCGCGTGCTGCATCCGCTCATTCGTGTTGGGAAACGCGGTGAAGGGAAATTCCGACAGGCTTCCTGGGATGAGGCTCTGGACATCGTCGCCGATAACATGCTCAAGATCAAGGATGCTTATGGTCCAGAGGCGATGATCTTCTCCTCTACCCATAACCTCTCCCAGGTACAGTTCGAGAATCTGCTGAACGGCTTCGGTTCGCCCAACTACGGAACCCAGCGCAGCCTGTGCTTCAACGCCATGGTCACCGCATTCCTTTTGACTTACGGGATCGAAGAACCGTCCCGCAATTATGATGACGTCGAATTTATTCTGCTCGTCGGGCGCAACCTGACGGAAGCCATTTCGACTTCAGAAACTTCCGCGCTGGTTGAAGCTGTGTCACGCGGCGCGAAGCTGGTTTACCTGGACCCGCGCTTCACCAAAACCGCGGCGATGGCTGAAGACTGGATACCCATCAGGCCGGGCACCGATGCGGCATTCCTGCTGGCCATGGCCAACGTGATCATTTCCGAAGAGCTGGCCGATTGTGAGTTCGTTAAGAAATACGTCGTCGGCTGCGATGAGCTGCCCGATGTGATGAGTGCATTCACTCCCGATTGGGCGGAAAGCAAGACCGGCGTTAAAGCCGACATCATCCGCCGTATTGCCCGCGAATTTGCCGCAGCAGGGCATAACGCTTTAGCCCACCCGGGCTGGCGCACTTCGAATTTCGTCAACTCGTTCCAGACCGAACGCGCGATTGCCATGCTGAACGCTTTGAGCGGCAACGTTCTGACCCCAGGCGGCTGCCTAACCGCAGAAAGCCCCGAATCGAGCGGTGTGGCGCTGGGCAAACCTGAACAACCACCTTATCCCCGCGTCTCGGCGATGCGCCTGGACGGAGTGCCCTGGAAATACCCGCTGGTGCCTTTCAAGCTGGGCGTTTTCCAGGAGCTGCGCGAAGCGATAATCACCGGCCAGCCTTACCAGGCCCACGGCTGGTTCATCGCACGGCAAAATCCGGTCCTCAGCCTGCCAGACCGGAATCGGACTTTGGAAGCGATGGGCAAATTGGATTTCATCGCCGTCGTCGATGTGATCATGAACGACTCTTCGTGGTTCGCCGATGTGGTGCTGCCTGAATCTTCTTACCTGGAGCGGTTCGACCCGCTGAATGTCGTGGACGGCAAGGTCTTCATCCGCCAACCGGTAATCGAGCCGCAAGGCGATACCCGTTCTGCACTGTGGATCTACAAGCAGCTCGGCGAACGACTCGGTTTAGACGATTTCTTCCAGTACACCGACGAAGTGGACTACGTACGCCAGCAGTTAGCGCCCCTGGAACTCAACATGAATGAGTTGATGGTCAAAGGCTATGTACAGCCTGAGGGACAGACAGAAGAGGCTGGGGAAATCGTCTTCAACACGCCCAGCGGAAAAATCGAGATCTACTCCGAGACCCTGGATAAAGCCGGATTTCCCGCCTGGCCTACCTGGGAAGAACCGCCCTACCCAAAACCGGAAGAATTCTATTTGCTTACTGGAAAAGTCGGCCAACAGACCCAGTTCGGTACCCAGAACAACCAGCTGCTGCACAAATATTCGGATGAGCCGCGCATGTGGATCCATCCTGAGCCAGCTGCTCAACGCGGCATCCAGACGGATGACCCATTGCGAGTAACCAGCCCGGTTGGAGAAGTAGTCGTGCGCGCCCTGGTTACCGAGGCAATACGCCCGGATTGCGTTTCGATGACGCCTGGATACGGGCATTTGTCGAAAGGACTGCGGACTGCATACGGGCACGGCGCCAGTGACTCTGTGCTCCACGTGACTTATAGCGACCCAATCAGCGGCGGGCAGGCTCTCTCGCAAACCTTTGTATCGGTGGAGAAAGCATAAATGGGACAAACAAGAGCCACTGATTGCTATCGCGGGTAATCAGCTATAGAGGTACTTATGCCAACGAAGAAACGATATGGATTTGTGATCGACCTCTCCCGTTGTATCGACTGCCGAGCTTGCATGGTTGCCTGCAGCGTCGAAAACAACGTGCCGATGAATCACACACGCATTTGGGTGAAGGATTTAGGCGTACAGGGAACATTCCCTGAGCTGAGCAGATCTTTTGTACCTTACAACTGCATGCATTGCGAAAATCCATCCTGTATAGAAGTTTGTGTCAGCGGTGCGACGCATAAGGATACAGATAATGGATTGGTGCTGGTCGATCAGGAAGCCTGCATCGGCTGCGGCTTTTGCGTAGACGCCTGCCCTTACAATGCCCGCTATCTTGATGAGACACGCGGGGTTGTGGACAAGTGCAATGGATGTATCCAGCGCGTCGAACAGGGACAAAACCCAGCTTGCGTGGCAACCTGCGTGGGAGGTTCTCGCCACTTCGGTGATTTGAACGATCCGGAATCCGAAGTCTCCATCGCATTGAAGAACGCCAAGTCGATCCAACGGCTAGACTACGAAAAAGGCGGTCACGACACCGATCCGAATATCTACTATATCAACGGAGAGGTATTGGAGAGCGGCGTTTTCCTGCGTGATCCACGCTACAGCCAGGCGGAAGAAGGATGGAAAAAGATGCTCGTTCCGGCGATCTTTGCAGGCGTGGGCGCTTCCTTCCTCGTCCAAGCGACTTATTTCACCAAGCAGCTGCTCGACGGCGAACACGAATTCGAAGAGTAAACCAGCGGAGTCTCGTCCATGACCACGAAAACATTCTCGATCGAAGAACGCCGCAGATTGCGGAGAAAAACATTTAAAAAGCACAACCTAGCTAACATTCTGACCCACTGGTTCAACGTGTCTATGTGGCTACTACTACTGCCAACCGGAATCGCGATCATCTCATCACCGCGCTTGAACCTGAGCCCGATTTGGTGGCAGGAGCTTTTTCGCAACCTGTTCGGCAGCACTGCTAACCTGATCAGATTCCACTTTACCTTGGGGCTGCTGTGGTCGTTCGTGCTCATCTTTAACATCTTGTTGGGTTTTAGACGCTATTTCGTGCCCTTCGCTGCACACCGCATGCTCCTGGATCAGGATGACCTCAAATGGCTGCAAATCAAGCCTCTGCAGATGCTGGGCTTCAAGAAGGGGGTGGCGCTGCCACCCCAGGACGCCTACAATGCAGGCCAAAAACTGTACATGTACGTGGTTATCCTGGGAACTCTCGGCATCATCGCCAGCGGTATGGTGATGACCTTCAACACCGTTTTCCCACCGATACTCAAACAGTGGGCCCAACCGGTGCACTGGCTGTCGGTCGGCAGCATTGTCGCCGGGTTGATCATCCACGTTTACATGGGCGCGGTGTTCCCGGAAGAGAAGGAGGCCTTCTTCTCCATGTTCAGCGGGAAGGTCTCAGCTTGGTACGCTAGAGCGCATCATGAGAAGTGGTATTATGAGAAGATACGCGAAGAGCTGGAGTGGGAAGACCAGATTGAGCAGGAGCTGAAAGCGAGCAGCGAAGATAAGCAACCTTCTCTCCATCCTCAACAGTCAGGGTAACTGCCACATCGAGTAGCTCAACTAAACGCCTCTTTGTGGCAAAATCCTCGTCGGCTACATCAAGACCAAGAGCAACATCAGCAGCGAATTCCTGGATGCCTAGCTTCTGCTCTTCGGTAATCGTTTTTACTTCGATAGTTTCGGCGAAAAGACTATATTCTTTCTCCAAGGATTCAATCGTCTTCTCCAATCGGTCCTTGCGATCGACGAGCATAGATTTGTCGAATTCTCCGGATAAGTAAAGATCCAGCAATTTGTCTAATTTATTCCTGCTCTCGGCTAATAACGAATCTATTGATGCTAGCCGCTCCTTCAAAGGAGCGGTTATTTCTTCTTGTTGATTTTGGAGATCGTCTAACCCTTCATTTAATTCCTCTGGATTTAGCACATAGTATCGAAGTAAGGCCCATACATTCTCATCAATCCATCCTGCCGGGAATAATGGAAGACTACATTTTTCAACGATGTCATGCTTAGAGCCACTCGCGGCACCACAACGATAGTACAGATACTTTTTGCCATGTGCATTTACTACAGTCCCTGCTGCTTTATGCCCACAGAGACCACAAGTTATTACTCCACTGGCTAGATAATTGTGTTTTCTACGAGCATAGCGCTTATTCGCATCACGTAGTTTACAGGCCTCATCCCATGTCGTCTTTTCTATAATTGCCGGCACTTTAACTGTTAAAATGTTTTCTTTTGGATTAGGTCCCCACTTTCCATTTTCCTGTTTCGCGTATTTCCCGTACTTCCATGTACCAGAATAAGTTTCGTTTTTTAGAATTCGTTGGACTGTTGCTCTCCCCCACTCCCCATATCCTCGTTTCTTTTTACTGCCTCCTCGACGCCGACTGGTATCCGAGGCAGTCGGTACACCCAACTCAGTCAATCTTCCGGCTATTTGCCCCATCGTCAATTTCTCCCTTTCGCCGTCGCCATCTGTATACCAACTGAAAATCAACTTAATTATTCTGGCTTCCTCTTCGTCGATTTCAAGAGTTCTTTTCCCATTCTTCTCCACCACCCGATAGCCATACGGTGCACGAGTTTTCCCCAAAAGAACATGCTTGTCCTTAATCTTGAGCCGGCGCCCTCTGGTCATTCTCTCATTGATCTTCAACCTTTCATATTCAGCGATTACCGCTTTGATATTCTTGTTGAGATTCCCCTCCGGAGTATCCGGATATTCGCCAAGCACATAAACTATTTCAACTCCAGCTCGTCTGAATTCGTTCTCAACAATTAATTGTTTTGCCAATGAACGAGCAAACCGGTCCAATTCCCGGACAACCAAAATATCGAATTCACTAGACTTAGCCATGGTCAACGCCTGGTTCAACTGGGGTAAATCAAATAAAGCTCCAGACGCACCACGATCATCCTCGGCGAGCTCATCAACGATCGTGTAACCCTCATCCAATGCGTACTTGCGACAGATTTCAATCTGCCCTCTTAGATTGCGTCCATCCTTCGAACGATCATCTCCACTTACCCTGGCATAAAGTACTGCTCTCTTAACCATGATCATCTCCTTACAATCGGGATAAACCGAACTGGATGGTTGGCCAGGCCGGGACTGGCCTAATTGTCTAACCCGTGCTCATTCGAACAACCAGGCAACCTCGTCGTAAAGATCTGGACCCATCGCTAATCGCTGCTCTTCATCCGTGAGATCGAAAATCACGAGCAACTCGGCGAAGATCAGGCCGACTGATCCGTTTACGTCTAGTAAACTTTCTCCTTCTGCTGTTACCTCCCATTCACGCCGGAAATTCATCAGATTTAGAATCAAGCTTTGGCGTGGCTGGATAGTCGTGATCGGTGTTGTAACCATGTCTATTTCTCCGATGGATGGGGCCGGCTACAGGATGGTTACGACACGATCGAAT
>CAYNWK010000020.1:39834-40335 GCA_964400875.1 uncultured Anaerolineaceae bacterium
GTCTATTTCTCCGATGGATGAGGCATTTTGCTTAGGTCCCGGCCACTATGCAAAAACGCCCCGGTGTTTCCCACCAGGGCGTTGAGCATGAGGGTTGGTATAATTTTCACCAGCCCTTCCCGCCGCGTACACCGGTGGGTTGGGTTAGGGTCGTGAAAGTGTTGCCGCACATTCACGGCCCGCTTTCAAGGGAATTACCTTGTGCTATACAATGCTATTATAGCATGTTTTTCATTACGATGCAACATCGGATTTTGGTCCATGACGTTTATCTTCTGATTGCTTGGCTCTGTCGAGATATTTTAGCAGGCTGTTTTTATCTACTTGCCAAACAGTTGCAAACTTACGGGCTCTGATTTGACCTAAGCGGATCAACTCTCGAATGTATTCCACGTGATAGCCAGTGATTTGTGCTGCCTCATTCGTGGTAATCCATTCTTCAGACATTCCATCTACTCCCACAATGATTTTACACGCGCGTTGATTTATATGCAACTTTCA
>CAYNWK010000021.1:0-40243 GCA_964400875.1 uncultured Anaerolineaceae bacterium
AAGCGGTTGATCTCGTCCAGCTTGTTCATCAAGGCTCCGCTCATTTCGGCGGCGAGACCCTTCCGGGAAGTATACAGGTCCTCCCGCTCTTCAGGGTCGTTTTCCAGGTCGTAGAGCTCAAAATCGTCTGTGACGCCTGGATAACCGAAGTAAGAGATCAGCTTATAACGCCCCTGCCTCCAGGCCAGGGAGCCGGTTGTTATGGGGAGCAGCCGGGGATTCTTTTTCGCTTCCAGTACGTACAAACTGCGTTCCTCCTGCGGTTCACCTCCAAGGCCGGGTAGAATGGTGCCTTCGCACCACTCGGGCGCCGGTTTACCGGCCAAGTGTGCGACGGTGGGCAGCACGTCCAGGCAGCTGGTCGGCGTATAAATATCTTGGCGGTCGGTTTGCCCAGGGCTTGCGATGAACAGCGGGATGCGCACGAGCGGTTCGTACAGAGTGCCGGTGACGTGCCCGTGTATCTTGCGCTCCATTAACTGACCGTGGTCGGAGGTGACGATCAGGTAAGTGTTCTCCAGCGCGCCGGATCCTTCCAGGAAATCGTATAAACGCCCGAACTCCGCGTCGACGTAGGCGATATATTCGTCGTACTGGCGGCGTTTATCGTTCAGGTAAGCTTCTGAACGGTTTTGGTGAAAGATCAACACCGGCTTGGGTTCCGGCTTCCAGCTGTCATTGAATCTACCGACAAACTCCCGGCGGGTCATGTATGGTTCGTGAGGTGGAAACAGGTGGTAATACGCCAGGTAAGGCCTGGGTAAGTTTAACGCCTGCTCACGGATCCAGGCCATGGCGTCTTCCAGGATGAAGAAACTTCCCACCGTGTTATTCGGTAGGCCGAGGGGAAATTGGTCTTTATAACGCTGTTTCAGATCTTCAGGTGTGAAGGAATCAAAATCTTCGCTGATCAGCGAAAGGAACAAAGAAGCTGGCGACTCGGACCCGGAACCGCGCAGCAACCGCTCTCCCCAGAAAGAAAGCATGAAATCATTGGGGAAGATCCGTTCGCTCAACGCTTCGGACAGGATCGCCAGCTCTCCCATAGGGGTGAACTGGTCCAGGTGGCGTTCGAACTGGTCGAACATGCCTTGCACGATGGGATTATGCGTATAGACAGAGGTGAAATAATCCTCTCCCATGGCGCTGAATATATTCCGGTCGGCGTAGGTCTCCGCAACTCTGCCGTACAGATGTAGCCCGCGATGAGCCCAAGGAGGAACGCCGGTGAGCAAGGAGGCCGTCCCGGGCATCGTGAAGTTTCCGCCAGAATAGTGCCGGTGAAATACGGTTGCTCGTTGGGCGAAGCGTGAGAAATTGGGGGTGGTGTTGCGTGGATATCCCAATAGGGTCATATGTGGGGCAGAAAAGGTGTCGAAGACCAGGATCAGAAAATTCGGCCGTTGCTGATCTTCGAGCGGATTTACCCCCAGTTTTGGAAGCGCGGACCCAAGCGTGACCAGGGGTGGTAAGGCCAGCAGCTTAAGAAACTCACGCCGGTTGAGTTGTCGCGAATGCATTGCGAAATTCAGCCTCTTATAACAGGTTTCTGACAAGTACAACGCCGAGCCCAAGCAGGTCCAGGCCCAGGTAAAAGCCGGCTAAGACCTCCAAGCGTTCGGCGACCGCACGGATGGCTCCCGCGACCCGCTCATTCTTCTGCATCCAGAAGATAAACGCCCCGGTCAGAATTAATGCCGAACCGGTGCAAAGCATCTCCCAACGCTTGAGGGTGATGAATTTCACGTCCCAGGGATCGTGCAGGTGAATCAGGCTGACGGCCAGGGAGGCCAGGATGATTAAAACGGCGCCTATAGGGATCAAGCGGGTGGCGATCATGCGTTCGGGCAGCAGCAGGCTGGCGATGAAGAGTAAAACAAAGACGAACAGCGCCTCAACTAAGGCGAACGCAAAGAGGTAGGCGATCACCCCCGCGATCTCCCATGCGTTCATGATCAGGCGCATGCTGGATGCGCGGTAGAAGAAAACTAGCAGCTCCCACAGGTTGACGGGCAGCAGGCAGAGCAGGAATAAACCGAAATATTCTCTTTTATGGGATAGTTTTGCGCATAAGTGATCCGCGTTGATCGCCATGGTCGTAGCTTCTCTCTAAGTTTGCTCGTTGAGGAGTCGTAGAAGTCGGGGTTTCTACACTATATTCAAAACCTGCCGATCCTGCAATGGGGGAAATCCCTACCCCTGTAGTTGGGGATTCACCGTGGAGTATATTGAAGTCCCTTATTGATTCGGGCAGCGACTTGAAATAAAGTTTATATATGGATAAAAGTGGCATAGAAGTGGCCACCCCGATTCCCTCGTGAACTGCGTAACTTCTAACGAAGAAAGAGATCAGCCTTTTCCTGGAAATCCGCGAGATTACGGTTGAGCGTCACTTGCGAGAAATCTTTGTCCGGTTAGGGGTACAATCACGCACGGAGGCGGTTGTGCTTGCTTTGAAGGAGAATCTGGTCTAAAAGGAGAAACCAATGGCTATTTGCCAGGTATATGGAAATGACTACGATAAAGCCTTTGATGTAGTGATTAACGAGGTCACGCAGACTTTCGACAGCTTTGAATGCGCCATTCACGCGCTGGCGCCCGTGTGCCAACATTGCGACGCCGCCATTATCGGCCATGGGGTCGAGGTAATTCAAGACCGGGCGATGTAATCGAAAACTTGAGATTTAAACCTACCGGAATTATTTAACCTTGATCATGCGCCTAGCCATGCTTGCTCCTATTTCCTGGCGCGTGCCGCCGCGCCATTATGGCCCTTGGGAACAGGTGGTCTGGTCTTTGGTTGAAGGGCTGGTTGACCTGGGCGTGGAAGTAACCTTGTTTGCAACTGCCGATTCGCTTTCCAGAGCCGAACTGGTCTCCGTATGCCCAAAGCCTTACTCGGAGGATGCGCAGCTGGACCCAAAAGTGTGGGAGTGCCTGCACATCGCCAGCGTTTTCGAGCGGGCAGCAGAGTTTGATCTGATCCACAACCATTTCGATTTTTTGCCCCTCTCCTACAGCCGGCTTGTGGAGACGCCGCTGCTGACCACCATCCACGGATTCTCCTCCGAACGGATCCTCCCGGTCTATCAGCGCTACAACCAGGACTGTTATTACGTCTCGATCAGCGACGCCGATCGTCATCCCAGCCTGGATTACGTTGCCACAGTCTATCACGGCATCGAGTTGGACGAGTTCACCTTTAAGGGCAATCCAGGAGATTATTTGATTTTCTTTGGGCGCATCCACCCGGACAAGGGGGCAGTGGAGGCTATCCGGGTTGCCCGGCGCAGCACCCGACCGCTGATTATTGCCGGAATAATCCAGGATCAAGACTATTATGACCGGGCCATCGCTCCGCATGTGGACGGTGAAAACGTGGTTTACGTAGGTTCGGTCGGTCCGGAACAACGCGATTTGCTTCTGGGTAACGCTTACGCGCTGTTGCACCTGATTAACTTCGATGAACCTTTTGGTTTGAGCATGGTTGAAGCGATGGCTTGCGGTACGCCAGTGATCGCCGTAGGGCGGGGATCGATCCCGGAGATCGTCGTGCATGGGGAGAACGGTTTTATCGTCAGCGGCCTGGAAGAGGCGGTAGAATTATTGCCGCAAGTGGCAGCTTTGGATCGAGAACGTATACACAACTACGCTGCGCAACGTTTCAGTCGGGAGCGCATGGCTCGGGACTACTTGCAAGTTTATCTGCAAATCGTCAATGGAGTTTCTTGAAAGGTCGGTCCCGGAACTATTCTAGAGGGGAATGCTGGTCCAGCGTAGCCGTAAATGAAACGTATACCCTACGAGATCGTTAAGCTACTTAACTTGCATTTGCTTTACCAATGAGTGATAATGGGCTCGTGAAAAAGGAGCCCATTGATTTAACAATGCTAACTCATCAGAGCATTATCGCACAAAGTCAAATGAACAACGTGGACGGTTCATTGCTGCTTCAACGCCACCCTCTTAACCCGCTACTCTTACCCATCCCAAGCTCGGAATGGGAGAGCGATAACGTCTTCAACCCGGCGGTAATCTACCATAACGGCCTCTTTCATATGTTTTATCGAGCCCAAGGGTTGGATTGGATCAGCCGGATCGGCTACGCTGTGAGCCAGGATGGCTTGAGCTGGAACCGCATGCGGCAGCCTGTGTTATCCCCGCAAGGTAAGGCCGAATCCCGCGGGGTCGAAGACCCCAGGGTGACCTTCTTGGAGGGCCGTTTTTACATGTGCTACACTGCTTACGGGGAGTACCAGGGAATGGGCGAACCCACCCATCACGGCGGCAGCATCATGCCCATGATCGCAGTAAGCGACAACCTGATCACCTGGGAGCGGTTAGGTGCCATCACCTGCGGCGAAGATAACAAAGATCATCTGCTGTTCCCGCGCAAGATCGGCGGTCGTTACGTGGCTTTGCACCGCCGCTGGCCGGATATATGGTTGGCTTACAGCGAGAATCTTATTGAATGGCCGGAAGAGCAAATGCAGCCAATTTTTGGTCCCCGCGCGGAACCCGGTTGGGACAGCCTCTCTGTGGGGGCGAACGGTGTCCCGATTGAAACCGAGTACGGCTGGTTGATGCTGTACCATGGCTACGATCCGACCCGGGTTTACCGCTTTGGCGCCTGCTTGCTCGACATCGACGATCCCAGCCAGATACTCCACCGGGCAGATGATTATATCTTCGAGCCGAAAGAGTTGTGGGAGCTGCGCGGGGATATCCCCAACGTGGTCTTCTCTAATGCCAACGTCCTGGTCGATGAGACCCTGTATGTTTATTACGGCGGCGGCGATCATGTGATTGGTTTGGCTACCTGCCAGTTGGATGATTTGCTCTCTTTTGTGTTAGACGATTAATGGTTGGAACTTTGCCTTTCGGGCGGTAACCTGACCGGTTGTCTCCGGCCCAGATCAGTTTTTAGGCAATCCGAATTTTTAGATACGCCCAGGATCACTCCTGGGCGTATTGCTTTAAATTTAGGACTTACGCGCCTGGATGAGCAATGGGGTGTTTGGGCGGGCTTGCCCGCCCAAACACCCCCTCATCAGCGAACTGCATAAATCTTAATATTAAGGCTATTGCCAGGGGCGGTAAGGGGTGTAGTACGGATACTAGGGAAATCCCTACCATGAATATAGGCATTTCCCCTATTGTCTTTGTTACGCAGTGCACATAATATAGTCAAGACCAACTAAATTTACCAAAATTAATTTTGGAGGCCACATGCCACAAGTTAAATCATGTGTGGGGATGGAAGGGCTGATCGAGGAGGCTTCACAAGTGATCATGTGCGGATAAGGAAGGCGCAATGCGTGAGGCTGCGTCGATCGCCGCTGCTCAGCGGGTGGAACACAATGCGTTGCTGGCTACGGCGCTGCCCGCACATTTGCTGAAAGGTTGGGCGACAAATAGGCCGTCCGGCTTGATAAAACGCTGGCCGAGGAAGCGATGACGAATGAGAAGTTAACCTCCATAGCCGAAATACAGGCAAACTCCGAAGTGGTACGCTGAGCTGACCCGGCGAAATGTTACTTGGGGTCAAAAACCGCTTTCAAGCATCTGTAGTACAATCAATGCGGGGGATCGACAACAATCGCGAGCACTGAACACCCGTCCCTATATCCTGACCTGAACAATCCGCATAACGAGTGAAATTCTCCTGAGCGAAGAGTTCGGGAACTATTGTGGTGAAATAATGCAAAGTGATGATTTTAAACTTCCTACCAAGATAGCTTTTATTGGCAACTACCTTCCCAGAAAGTGCGGGATCGCAACCTTCACGTCCGACCTGCATAACGCCATCGCAGGCGCGCAGCCGAATTGCGACAGCTACGTGCTGGCGATGACCGACCCGGAGGCTCATTACGATTATCCCGAACAAGTTCGTTTTGAGATACGGCAGAACGAGATCGCCGATTATAGAAGCGCAGCCGACTTCTTGAGGCTGGACGAACCGGACGTCGTGTGTTTGCAGCACGAATATGGGATCTTTGGCGGAAAAGCGGGTGGTTATATTCTGGCTTTGCTGGAGGATTTAAATATTCCAGTTGTGACCACGCTCCATACTGTCCTGCAAGATCCGGATAGCGATCAATACCGCACCTTGCGGAAGTTGTCCGAGCTTTCCAGCCGGATGGTTGTGATGAGCCAACGAGGCGCGGAATACCTGACCGATATTTATTCTGTAAACCCGGAAAAAATCGATGTCATCGCCCACGGCATCCCGGATGTGCCCTTCACCGATCCAAATTTCTACAAAGACAAACTCCATGTGGAAGGCAAGAACGTCTTGCTGACCTTTGGACTGCTCTCTCCGAACAAAGGCATTGAATATGTAATCCAGGCTTTGCCTGAGATCCTCGACCAGGTCCCCAACCTGGTCTACCTGATCTTGGGCGCCACGCATCCTCATATCAAGCGCCAGCATGGCGAGCGCTATCGTAATAGCCTTAAAGAGCTGGCGGAAGACCTGGGCGTCAGCGAGAACGTGCATTTTCACGATCGTTTTGTGGAGCTGGATGAGCTGCTCGAGTTTATCGGAGCGTCCGATATCTACGTGACCCCGTACTTAAACAAGGCGCAGATCGTGTCCGGTACGTTGGCATACACGGTGGGCGCCGGTAGAGCGGTCATCTCGACGCCCTACTGGTATGCTGAGGAGTTGCTGGCGCAAGACCGGGGCGTCCTGGTGCCTTTTAGAGATGCGGCGGCGATCTCCGAGCAGGTGATCCACCTTTTAAAAAATGAAACGGAGCGGCACGCTTTGCGTAAGCGCGCCTATCTCTATGGTAGGGAAATGATCTGGCCGCAGGTAGCGCAGCGTTACCTGGAAAGCTTCGCCCGCGCCCAATTGCATTATCGACAGACACATTTCGTTGGCAATTTGCCGGTGCAGGAAGCCCAAGCGCTGCCCATCTCGCCTCTCTCTTATCCGGAACTTTGTCTGGACCACCTTTTTCGGCTTACCGATGACCTGGGTATCTTGCAGCATGCCATCTTCCATCTGCCGAATTATCGCGAAGGCTATACAACAGACGACAACGCCCGTGCTTTGCTGCTGGCCTTACAACTGCGCGGGAACAGCGTCCACAACCAGCGTCAGGTTGAAAAGCTGATCGAACGCTACCTGGCTTTCTTATGGTACGCGTACAATCCGGAGACGAACCGGTTCCGCAATTTCCTGGGCTACGATCGCCGCTGGCTGGAGGACAGTGGTTCCGACGACAGCCAGGGACGAGCAGTATGGGCTCTGGGCGCAGTATTGGGAAACAGGCCGGTGGAGCAGTACCGCGATCGCAGCGGTACCGGCGACCTGGCCGGAATTGCCGTACGCTTGTTCGAGCCGGTCTTACATGAGATCGTCGAGACCTCCAGCCCACGCGCCTGGGCGTTTGCCTTAATGGGCATCCATGCATATCTTCGGCGGTTTTCCAACGATCGGGTGATCAGAGGGATAGGAGAAACGCTGGCTGAACGCCTGGCGTCTCTTTTTCGAGAGAGCGCCTCCATCGACTGGCCCTGGTGTGAGGATACCGTCAGTTACAGCAACGCCCGGCTGCCGCATGCCTTGCTGTTAACCAGCCAGTGGACGGGGAAGAAAGCCTATGCTCGCATTGGTTTTGAATCGCTGGAATGGCTGGCGAGTATACAGACATCTGAGGAAGGCTATTTTATGCCGATTGGCTCGAATGGCTTCTATCGCCGGGGTGCCCGCCAGGCCGAATATGATCAGCAGCCCGTGGAGGCCGGGGTGATGGTCTCGGCCTGCCTGGAGGCCTACCAAATGAGCAGAAACGAGTTTTGGTTGAACGAAGCGCAGCGCGCGTTCGGTTGGTACTTAGGCGTTAATGCTGTGGGTCTGCCCTTGTATGACGCGGACACAGGTGGGTGTCACGATGGCTTGCATCCGGACAGGTTGAATCGCAACCAGGGAGCCGAATCAACGCTCGCCTTCTTGTCCGCCCTTGTGGAAATGTCCTCGAGCCGTAAAAAGAGCATACTGGTGGCAAGCAAGGATGAGCTGCGTAAAATGGAGAAGATTCTCGGATAAAGAAAAGTAAGTCCGAATGCCCTTGTTCTGCATGGGCTGGTCATGATCACCCTGATCGTCAGCCTTCAACGTCTGGGCTTATACTGGGCTAACCATCATGAAAAGGTTGATCGATGGATTAAGGGTAGTCCCTCCCTGGTGGTTGTGAATGGCGTTTTGAATCTGGATAAGTTGGCAGATCTCGGCATTTCGAAACGCGAGCTCTTCCAATTGGCCAGGCAAAAGGGTTATCGCCAGCTTGGTGAAATCCGGCGAATGTACATCGAACGGGATGAGAAACCTTCAATCTATGGCTTTGCAGAAGGCCAGGTTCGTCCGGGTTTACCTTTTGAGCCTCCCTGGGAAGTTGAAGGACGCCCCGATTTCCAGACTGGAAGCAGGACGGATGTATCGGAGGTAGCAGCTTGCACGAATTGCGGGCAAACCGCCCGATTTGAAGCAGGCGATAAAGTGCCCCCATGCCCGCACTGCCACAAAACGGACTGGGTTTTTGTAGGTTGAGACTCGCTGCCTTCGTATTCAATTCCCCCGCTTTTTTACAATTTCTATTTACGCCCGGTTTCGATCTGGACGTTCTCGAAAACGACCTCGACACCCTTTGGATAGCGCTTACCGTTTTTCTCGTCGTGGCGCATAAAATCCGGCGCTTTCACATGGACTTTCAGCGTGTAGTCTCCACTGTCCGGAAGTTGCCAGTTACGACCATAGTGATACAGCCATGGGTGCCACAGGAAGGGTTGTTCGTGTTCGCCGATCGTGTTGTTTTCGTTGTCGCTTACTTCCACGGTAACGGTTAATCCCGGGATAAAGCGGTTATCGCCTGCATCGCGTACCGAGATCTCGATGTGGGCGTTATCGTCCTCGGGCGCGTGCCAGACGAGCTGGTCGCCCTCCCGATGGTACATGCCTTCGGCGTGCTCGACAGCGTATGCGATGACGTAATCGCCGGCTGGTTTTTCACCACCGGCGTCCGCAACATCGTGCGCCATGTGGTTCAAAGCTTTCAAGTAAGTTTCGCCTTGCTGGCGGGCGAGCTCTAACTGCTTTTGGTTGGCTTCATCACTAATTTGCATGAGTTGTTCTTGGGAAGCTGTGTTCATGAATACCTTTCTGATTATTTGATTCGAAAATTTTTGGGTGAAAACGAGCTGGTTAAATAAATAGCTCCCGATATGAACTCTTCTGTCGGGAGCGGGTTGCTAACTGGGCGATTCGACGCTGGTGAGATCGGGTTTGTCCGGTTGGCGTGCGATCCAGACCAGGGCCGCGCCGCTGATCGCCCCGGCGACCAAACCGCTTACGCCGGTGAGCACGCTCGTACTGATCAGTGGTGGAATCACCGGATCGTTGAAGAGCAGGTTCAAGATCCACTGGCTGACCCAAAAACCGATAGCCCAGGCTAGCGTATTGGCCAATATCCACACCACACCATTGGGGATCTCCCGCCGCAGAACCGGCCATTGCACCAGGCCGGCTATCGCGCCAAAGAGCAGATAGCCTAGTACACCCCCCAGGAGCGTTCCGGATATGTTTTGCATTAAAAAAAGCCCCAGCGCGTACCCGGCTGCCCAGGCCGCTCCCCCGGCCAAAATCCAATCCGAGGTGGCGGTCAGGTAGAACCGGAGCACGACCCATTGCGCGAAGCCAATCAGGACCCCGGCAAGGATCGGTACGACGACTCGGGCAAAGCCAAGGTCGAGCGCATCCACTAGGGGGATGCTGGGGAGAAACCCCAGGAGCATCCCCACTGCGGTGGCCAGAGTCCAGCCGAACCACAAGCCGAACTCGTTACGCTCGACCTTGACCTCGTCAATGTCGACGGTCATTAATTAAGCGCGTCGGAACAGCCCGACGATAAAGAGCAAGACAACTGCTCCGCCGATGGCCACCAACAAACTATACAGGTTGAATCCGGATACGCCAGAAGCCCCAAGGGCGTTCATGATGAAACCGCCGATCAAGGCGCCGACGATGCCGACGACGATGTTGGCCAGCGCGCCCATTTGAGCGTCGCGGCCCATGATCAGGCTGGCAATCCAGCCTGCCAGGGCGCCCATCAGGATCCATAAGATGATGTTGAGCATTTTTTCCTCCTCACGTGTGTAATGATTGGTGAATAACGCATCTTCCAATAGTATACAGTCTAAGTTCGGTCATATTCAAGTGGGGATTTCCCTACCATTGATGGGGGGAATCCCCCATTATAAATATGGCGAATTCGTATATATTTTTAAGTTAGGGGCTCATTGGGAATTTCCCTGCCGTGCTGCGGCAGACCTCGGTGAGACCAGATAGGGTCGAGGTAGTTGGATGAGAAGCGCTTCTATGTTAAGTCGAGGATCGTCGCGCAGGCGCAGCCCGGCGTTAGGTCGTTTACTGCTGGCTGGATTAATCGCCGTCGTTTCGTTGATTTCTTATTTTGGTTCCCAACAGGATAACCCGGTGACCGGTGAGACTCAATATATCGACATCACCGTTGAGCAGGAAATCGCCCTGGGTTTGCAGGCCGCGCCGCAAATGGCAGCCGAATTTGGAGGCCTGGACCCGAATCAGAACGACCAGGCCTTGGTCGATCAGGTCGGTAACCGGGTTGTCCAGGGTTCTCCGGCTGGCAGTTCGCCCTACCAGTTTGATTTTCATTTGCTCGATGACGATCAAACCATCAACGCCTTTGCCTTACCGGGAGGTCAGGTCTTCATTACCCGCGCACTGTACGATCAGCTTCAGACTGAAGGAGAGCTGGCCGGTGTCTTGGGCCACGAAGTCGGGCACGTGGTCGCTCGCCATTCTGCAGAGCACATCGCCAAAGCCAAGCTGACCGAGGGCCTCACCGGCGCGGCTGTCATCGCTACCTACGATCCGGATAACCCTTCAACTGCCCGCACCGCTCAGGTGGCGGCGCTCATCGGCCAGCTGATTAACCTCAAGTTTGGACGCGACGATGAGCTGGAATCGGATTACCTGGGAGTGTGTTTTATAGACGACGCTGGCTATGATCCCGGCCAGATGATCGACGTTATGGAAGTGCTGGCAGCCTCCCGGCAAGGCAGCCAACCCCCGGAATTCTTCAGCACCCATCCTAATCCCGATAGCCGTATCCAGCGCATCCAGGAGTCGATCCAAAACATTGATTCTTGTCCGGGTCAATGATGGGGATAGATTAAAGGTAGCAATGGAATTTATTTCAATTGATTGGGGGGTGGTGGTCAGTGATTTTATTCGCATACTCCTGGCTTTCGTGTTGGCTGTCCCCATTGCATGGGAAAGGGTCCGCAGTCCACGGAATTTAGGGTTGCGGACTTTTCCAATCGTAGCGACGGCCAGCGCGGGATTCGTCCTGGTTGCGCGGTCGCTGCCCGAGATTGGGCCGGAGGGTTTGGCGCGCGTTATCCAGGGGCTGATCGCCGGGATTGGTTTTGTTGGAGGCGGGGCAATTCTCAAGGAAGGGCTGGACGTGCATGGACTGGCGACGGCTGCCAGCGTGTGGAATACCGGCGCGATCGGGGCAGCCGTAGCTCTCGATCGCTACGAGATCGCTGTCGTCCTGACCCTACTTAACTTCTTGACCCTGTATTTTCTCACTCCGGTGGCTAACAATTTTAAAGAGGATTCGCTCATGGAGAAGGGAGAAAATGGAGGTGGGCATGAAACTATCAGAACAGCATGATGATCCCAAACTATTTACCGTCATCAATCCCGTCGCCGGCCACGCGGACGTGGATACCGTCGAAGATGTGCTGGCTGAGCTCTGTGATCGAAAGAACTGGGATCACGAGATATACACCACCACAGGCGAAGAAGATTTGGCCGAGGTGGCGCAGGGTGCTATAAAAGACGGGGCGACGGCGGTCCTGGCCGCCGGAGGGGATGGGACGGTGGCCGGCGTGGTCAACGGCCTGGTCGGAACGCAGACGCCTTTGGTCGTTATCCCGCTCGGCACAGGAAACGGGTTGGCGCGAGCGCTGGGTATTCCCCTGGATATTCGCGAAGCGATTAATTTGTTGGGAGAGGAACACCGGATCGAGGCGGTCGATGTCATGCGAGTCGGCGAGCGGTATTTCGTGCTCAATGTGAGCGCCGGGATCAGCGCCCGGGCTATGAGCCAAACGGACCCCGAGGAAAAACAGAAAAAAGGAGTCCTGGCGTATATCGAGACTATCGTGAAGGATTTTACGGAAGAAACCGAAACCAGCGTCTTCGAACTGGAGATCGATGGTGATTCCTTCAAGGTGGAGGCCGTTGAACTGCTGGTGTCGAATGGGCGCATCCTGGAGCAGCCGCCCTTGTTTTTTGGTCCCCGCCAGAGCTTTACCGATGGTCAGTTGGAGGTCAACATACTGGCGGCCAGCGACGCCGGTGAGTTTGTCCGTTTGGCCTGGGACTTGTTGCTTAATCCTGGTGAGCAGAATCCGGATCTGCAAAATCTGGTGGTCAAGGAACGCATTCGCATAACTTCGCCCGATGAAACCCTGCAGGTTCAGGCAGATGGCGAGGTCCTTGACGGGTTGCCGGTCGATATCGAGCTGGCCCCTCAGGGGGTCCGCGTGGTCGTACCTGGGGACTGATCACTCCGCACGGGCAGCTGTTCTTCCATAGTAGAATATTTAGCCTTAAAAAGTAAATTTCGGGCTCTATCGAAGGCCTCGCGCCATAGAGCCCGTTTTATTTGCATTCTAATTGGTAGGTGTTAAGTGCAATGGTTTCCTTAATGGTTTCATATGCTAAGAAAATGGTTACGATACTAATGCTCGTCATGTGCAACAATTTAATTTACACATTTGAGTGAAATCAGGTCTGCTATGCTCCTTCAATAGGAGGAGGTAGCAGTCATGTGTGACAAACTGGAAGAGCGAAAACAAGCGATGCTGATGTATCACGTCCAACATCTCAGTAAGGCCGAAATCTGTCGTCGTCTGAAGCGCTCCCGTCCCTGGTTGGACAGCTGGCTGGAACGCTATGATCCTGGCGACGTGGAAGGCAGTCTGAGTGATCATCCGACTGGGCCGAAACACGGCAGTCATCGCTGGTCAAAGGCCATTCGTCAACAGGTGATCGCCAGGCGCAAAACTCGTAGCCAAGAACCAGAGTGGCGGTATGCCTTCATTGGTGCGAAAGCTATTCACCTGGAATTGAAGGCGCTTGGCAGTTCAGAGGTGGCGCCTGTCCGCACGATCCACCATTGGTTTGTGGAGGAAGATCTGGTGGATCATTCCTCAGGACAGTCCAAAGAAGAGAAGGAGGCTAAGCCTATTCCTTTGCCAGCGGCAGACGCTGTGAACCGGGTTCAGCAGTTGGATCTGAAAGGACCAGTGTATCTGGAAGGCAGCCATAGCAAATACTATCTGGTTGTGGTGCGAGATCGGTACAGCCATCGCTGCGCCATGACGATCTTGGAAAGCCGAGCAGCGCAAGGCATCGTCGATTTTTTGGTGGCGAGTTGGCACTGGCTCGGTTTACCAGATTATCTCCAGTTGGATAACGCCTTGGAGTTTCGCGGCTCCAATCGTTATCCCCGTTCGTTTGGCAAGGTTGTCCGGGTAGCCGTCGATGTAGACATAGAACCAGTTTTCAACCCACCCCATGAACCCTGGCGCAATGGAGGGATTGAATGGTTCAACGGTTTCCTGGGCAAACGTTTACTCCAAGTCCGGTTCGAGGATTTGCAGGCATTCCGAGCTGAAGGCCAGGTTTGTCAGGAGCAATGCAATCACAGCCATCGTTTGGCTGAACAGAATGGCTTGACACCAAACGAGATCGCAACCAACGCCGAATTGCGTTTTCCTCCCAAGGATTACTCAAATCATCAGTCTACACCATTGTCTCAGGATCGTGGCTTCGTATCCTTTGTCCGCCTGGTTCGTAAGAGCGGCAGGATTACCTTAGGCGCTGGCGACCGATTTATGGTTGATCCCGACCTGGCTTACCAATACGTCCTGGCCCGGGTTGACTTGGCACATGAACTGGTTCGAATCACCCATGAGGAGCAGGAAGTCAAAGTCTATGACTTCTCCGCTGATACAGTTGGCCAATGGGCTGTTGACGAAAAGGATGAGGTCCCTGTTGACGATGAGGTTGTTAAGGTACCGGTTGAAGTGTAAAGTCAATTATTGCACCCGCATGCTTTAGCGATCGTTGTAAAGAAAATTATTGCACACAGCAGGTAGGCTCTACGCCCTAAACGGATAAGTTAGATATAATTACGTATCTCGGAAGGAACTAGCGTTTTTTGGAAAGCCTAACCCTTCGAAATACTCTATCCGTCCACATCGCCAGGGAGAAATCTTGAAACCCGCACCGTTTGCATACTTCAGACCTGACAGCCTGGAAGTCTGCTTGGATTTGCTCCACGAACACGGAGGCGAGGCCAAGCTGCTGGCTGGCGGGCAAAGCCTGGTGCCGGCGATGAACTTCCGCCTGGCTCAACCGGGCATCCTGATCGATCTCAACCGCATCACGGCGCTGGACTACGTCCAGCCGCAAGAGGGTGGTGGTTTGCGCATTGGGGCGATGACCCGCCAGCGCCGGCTGGAAATCGACCCTGCCATCGCGGCTGCCGCGCCACTGCTCGCGGAGACCATGCCGCATATCGCTCACGTACAGATCCGCAACCGCGGCACCCTGGGCGGGAGCCTGGCTCATGCCGATCCGGCTGCCGAGCTGCCGGTGATCGCCGTCGCCTTGGGGGCGCGCTTCCGGCTGCGCAGCTGGCATGGGGAGCGCTGGGTAGGGGCCGCTGATTTCTTCCAGGGCGTTCTCATGACCGCGCTGGTTCCTGAGGAAGTACTGGTGGAGGTCGATCTGCCGCCGCTGGCAGCGCGTACTGGCTGGTCTTTTATGGAAGTCGCCCCTCGAGCCGGCGATTACGCCATGATGGGGGTGGCGGTGGTGGTCACGCTCGGCGAGCAGGGGGAAGTCTCAGCGGCGCGGCTGGTTTATCTTAACGCCGGAGATGGTCCGGTGGACGCCCGGAAGGCAGCCCAGGCGCTGGTCGGTCGGACGCCCTCGGAGGATGTTTTTGAAGAGGCCGCCGCCATCGCCAGTGGCGAGATCGATCCGTTGGGCAACGTGCACGCCACGCCTCAGTACCAACGCCATCTGGCCCGCGTGCTCACCGTCCGGGCGCTGGTCCTGGCCGTCGAACGAGCCGGGCAGGAGAGACGCTGATGACCCAGACCTATCCCGTCTCGATCCACGTCAACGGCCGGCGCTACGAACGGGAGGTGGATGCCCGCCTGCTGTTGAGCGATTTCCTGCGCCACGAACTTGGCCTGACTGGCACCCATGTGGGTTGTGAGCACGGCGTGTGCGGAGCCTGTACCGTGCTATTGGAGGGCGAAGCAGTTCGTTCGTGCCTGCTTTTTGCCGTGCAGTGCGACGGGCTTGAACTAACCACGGTGGAAGGGCTGGCCCAGGGTCCGGGTGACTTGCACCCACTGCAAGAGGCGTTTTGGGAGGCCCACGGCTTGCAGTGCGGCTTCTGCACGCCGGGGATCCTGCTGACTGTGCTCCCCTTTCTAGAACGCAACCCACAACCAACCGAGGCGCAGATCCGCCAGGAGATTTCCGGCAATTTGTGCCGCTGCACAGGCTACCAGCACATCGTCGATGCGGTCCAGCTGGCCGCGCAAAAGCTTGCTGCCTCTCGTTAAACACATGCAGCCCTATATCGCCATCACGGACGTCTTCTATCACCTGGAGCGTTGTAAAGCGCGCTTCGAACGCCGCGAGCCCGAGGTGCGGGCATTCCTTCCCGAGGTAGGCCGCTTCGAACGCCTGCAGCGGGAGGCGCAGGAATTGACGGCGCGCTTCCCAGAGCCGCAGGGGCGTCCCCCGCTCTACGGCGTGCTGGTTGGGGTCAAGGATATCTTTCGCGTCACCGGGTTCGCCACCCAGGCGGGCAGCCAGCTGCCCCTGGAGGCCCTGGCCGGGCCGGAAGCGGAATGCGTCCGCGCCCTTAAAGCAGCCGGCGCTCTGATCCTAGGCAAGACCGTCACCACGGAGTTCGCCTATTTCGCCCCCGGACCAACACGAAACCCTCACAACCCCGAGCATACCCCCGGAGGTTCCAGCAGCGGATCGGCCGCGGCCGTAGGGGCCGGAATCTGCGACCTGGCGCTGGGCACCCAGACCATCGGTTCGATCGTGCGCCCGGCTGCTTTTTGCGGCGTGGTGGGCTTTAAACCCAGTTATGCCCGCGTCTCGCGCAAAGGCGTAATCCCGCTGGCCCCAGCCCTGGACCACGTCGGCTGGTTCGCTCCGGCTGTTCCGGCGGCCGTACAGGCTGCGCGTGTGTTGTTTATCGACTGGCGAGAGCTGGACCCCCCGCAAGACAAACCGGTCCTGGGCGTGCCCGAGGGGAGCTATCTGGAGCAGGTCAGCGCCGATGGATTGGCGCACTTCCGCAGGGTTTGCCAGCAGCTGTCCGGGCGCGGCTACCAACTGCTCCAGGTTCCGGCGATGCCCGATTTTCAAGAGATTCGCGCCCGCCACGAATTGCTTTTAGCTTTCGAAGCCTCGTGCGTCCACGCCGGCTGGTTTGCCGAGTACGCATCCTCCTACGCGCCGCAGACCGCCGAACTGATCCGCCGCGGCCTGACGGTATCGACCGGCGATCTGGCGCGCGCCCGGGCGGGACGCGCCCGGTTGCGGAAGGAACTGACCGAGTTGATGACCACGGCGGGCATCGACCTGTGGATCTCACCCTCCGCCCCCGGTCCGGCGCCCAAAGGCTTGAGCAGCACCGGCGATCCGGTGATGAACCTGCCCTGGACACAGGCGGGCATGCCGAGCCTCAATCTGCCCTCCGGGATAAACGCAGCCGGGCTGCCCTTGGGCTTGCAGGTCACCGGGCGCTGGTACGGGGACGAGGCGTTGCTGGCCTGGGCGACGGATCTTGAAAAAGCCTTGGAGGAACGATGAGCGTCAGCCAACACCAGGTCCGCAGCGGGGTGTATTTCGACTCGGTAATGCTCATGCAGTTGCAGCGCGACCTGGCAGCCCTGCCCGAGGTGGAGGCAGCCGGCGTGGTGATGGCTACCCAGACCAACCAGGCGCTGCTGGCCCAAAGCGGTCTGCTCCCCGACGGGATTGAAGCCAGGCCCGACGACCTGCTGATCGTCGTGCGGGCTGAGAATGAAGGCGCGGCTGAGGAAGCCCTGAACCGGGTGGACGATCTGCTCACCCGCCGGCGCAGCCTGGCGGCGGGCGAGTACCGGCCTCGCAGCCTGGAGGCGGCCTTTAAACAGCTTCCCGAGGCGGGCTGGGTGCTGGTATCCGTCCCCGGGAAGTACGCCGCGAGCGTGGCCCGGGAGGCGCTCGAGCACGACCGCCATGTTTTCCTGTACAGCGACAATGTATCCTTGGAGGACGAGGTCGCTTTGAAGGCGCTGGCTGCCGGACGCGGCAAGCTGCTGATGGGACCGGACTGCGGGACCGCCATCGTCAACGGCGTGGGTTTGGGCTTTGCCAACCGGGTGCGCCGCGGCGGGGTCGGCCTGGTGGGCGCTTCAGGGACCGGCCTGCAGGCGGTCAGCGTGCACTTGCACCAGCTTGGGGTCGGCGTCTCCCATGCCTTGGGGACAGGTGGGCGCGATCTGTCGGCGGAAGTCGGCGGCGCTACCACCACCCAGTGCCTGGATCTGCTGGGGCGCGATCCCGGTACGCAGGTCATCGCCCTGGTCTCCAAGCCGCCCGACCCGAGGACGGCTGCCCGACTGTTCGCAGCCGCCCAGGCGCTCGAAAAACCCGTGGTGGTCAATCTGCTGGGGTATCCGCCGCCGGCAAGCGTGCTTGGCAATTTATATTTTGCGACCAATTTAAAAGAAACTGCCACCCTGGCTGGGGCCTTGTTGGCTGAGGACCCGGCCGATTCGGGACCGCTTAGCGGGGAAGAATCCATCCAGGGCTTTTTACGCGGGCTCTTTTCCGGCGGGACGCTGGCGGCGGAGGTTTTGTTTGGGCTGCGCGCCGTACTGACGCCGCTTTACGCCAACCTGCACGTTCCCAGCGTGGAGCTGCTGGACGATCCCACCCGAAGCCGAGCCCATACTATTGTGGACCTGGGCGCCGACGAGTTCACTGTCGGCCGGCTGCACCCCATGATCGACCACGAGGTCCGCCTGAGGCGCTTGCGCCAGGAAGCGGCCGACCCCGAAGTTGGGATCCTCTTGCTGGACGTCGTCCTGGGCGACGGGGCTCACCCGGACCCGGCTGAGGAGCTGGCCCCAGCGATCGCGGCTGCACGCAGCGATCGCGAACTGCCCGTGGTGGTCATTTTGATCGGCACGGACCAGGACCCGCAGAACGTAGACGATCAGGAGAGCCGCCTGGCCGAGGTCGGGGCAAAGGTTTTTCGCGACGCCGGCAGTGCAGTAGCTTATCTCAACGCGCATTTGCGCCTCAACCCCGATTGGCCGGGGCCGCCAGTCGCCTTGGAGGACCTGGCAGCGCCTCTGGCGGCGGTCAACGTCGGACTGGAATCTTTTTACCTAAGCCTGGTCCAGCAGGAGGCTCGTGCGGTGCAGGTTAACTGGCGGCCCCCGGCAGGAGGGGACGATAAGATGCTGGCCATCCTGGCGAAACTCAAAGGATAGCGGGGGAAGAGGAGTTGTAATGATGAAACCAAGCGGATCAGGAGAGACCGAACTGAACGTAGACGCAGCCAACCAGGCCGCTGTCGAACGTATGTTTGAATCTCACCCGGTGCTTACCGGGCTGGCGCCTGCCGGGGAAGTGATCCCCGGGATGCGAGACGACTTGCTGTTACACGCCGGTCCGCCCATCCCATGGGAGCGGGCTTCCGGGCCGCTGCGCGGCGCATTGATCGGCGCGCTGCTTTACGAAGGGCTCGCCGCCGGTGAAGACGAGGCCGTAAGCCTGCTCGAAAGCGGCGAAATCGAATTCGAGCCCTGCCACCACCACGACGCAGTCGGCCCAATGGCCGGGGTGATCTCGGCCAGCATGCAGGTCTACGTGATCGAAGATCGGGCTCACGGGATCAAATCGTTTTCCAATCTGAACGAGGGCTACGGCAAGGTGCTGCGCTACGGCGCATACAGCCCGGAAGTGCTCGATAAGCTGCGCTGGATGAACGGCCCGATGGCCCAGCTGCTCGCCGAGGCGCTGTCCCAGGGCGAGCCCATCGACCTGCGCGCCCTGCTCGCCGAGGCGCTTCACATGGGTGATGAAGGGCACAATCGCAACAAGGCCGGTTCGCTGCTTTTCCTCAAACAGCTGGCCCCTCGCCTGGGCCGCGTCGCCCGGGATGCTGCGGAGCTCGAACGTGTCCTGCAGTTTTTGGGAGATAATCCGCTCAGCGTTCTCAACCCGGTAATGGCCGCCTGCAAGACGATGTGCAGCGCTGCCCACGGGGTGCCGGGCAGCAGCCTGGTTACCACCATGGCGCGCAACGGCACCGATTTTGGCATTCGGGTCAGCGGCCTGGGGGAGCGCTGGTTCGTCGCCCCGGCGGCTGTCCCGGACGGTTTGTATTTCCCCGGTTTCTCCAGCGAGGACGCCAACGCCGACATCGGCGATAGCACCATTACCGAGACCGCCGGGATCGGCGCTTTCGCCATGGCGGCCGCCCCGGCCATCGTAAGCTTCATCAGCGGTTCGCCCCAGGACGCCCTCAACGCCACCCTGGAAATGTACGAGATCACCGTAAGCGAACACCGCCATTTCACCATACCAGCTCTGGACTTTCGCGGCACCCCCACCGGCATCGATCTGCGCAAAGTGATCGAGCTGGGCATCACCCCGCGGGTCAATACCGGCATCGCCCATAAAGAGGCCGGCGTCGGCCAGGTGGGCGCTGGGCTGGTGCGTCCGCCATTGAGCATTTTCGAGCAGGCGCTGGTGGCTTACGCGGAAGAGTACCTCTAGCCGAAGCGCCGTCCCGTTGCCCGGAAACCCTGCCAATCACCGCCCAAAGGAGAAAACCATGAAACTATACGACTTATCCCAACCACTCAACCAGGAAGCTCCGTTCTGGCCTTACTACCCGCCTTTCGAGGTCAAATACATCAAACGCAAGGCCGAGCACGGCGTCAACGCCCAATACATCATGAGCTCCAATCACATGGGCACGCACCTGGACGCGCCCCGGCATTTCCTCACCGGCGGCATGACCATCGACGAGATCCCTATGGAATGGCTGTACGGCCCCGGCGTGATCGTCGATTTGAGCGACGAGCTGGACGAATTGGACGTCTTCACCCCGGAGATGATCGAAGACCGCGTGGAAGTGCGGGAAGGCGATATCGTCATGCTCCACACCGGCTGGCATCGCCACGCCCAGTTCGGCGCGCAGCCTGACGAGGAAAAATACATCCACCGCCACCCCGGCCCGCATGCCGATATCGTGCCCTGGCTGATCGACAAGAAAGTCCACATCTGGGGGGTGGACATGATCTCTACAGATCACCCGATGAACCTGCCCATTGGCCGATTCCTGGGCAAGGGCGGGCTGGAGCACTGGCGCAAGGTGCGCGACCAGTGCGTGAAAAAATTTGGCGAAAATGGGCTGGCGGAGCTGTTCCCCGAGGGCGACTACCAGCTGACCCACAACGCCCTGTTCCCGCACGACTGCTTGCACGTGGAGAACCTGGGCGGGGACATCGGCCTCTCCGAACTGGGCAACCGGCGGTTGAACATCGGGGTTTTCCCCTGGAAGTTCCGGGGTGGGGAAGCGGCCTTCTGCCGCGCCGTAGCTTTCGCGGAGGAGTGAGCTAGTGAGCACACGCTCTTTCGGCAAGCGTATCAAGCGCAACGAAGACCCCCGGCTGCTCACCGGGCAGGCGCTCTTCGTCGATGACGTAGACCTGCCGGACATGCTGCATGCCGCTTTCGTGCGCAGCCCGTACGCGCACGCCCGCATCAGGGGCGTGGACGTCTCCCGAGCCAGACAACGCCCCGGCGTCGCTGCCGTCTATACTGCCGAGGACCTGGGGGATTACTGGCAGCCCGGACCGCTGCTGGTCGACCCGCCGCCCATCGAGGGCATCGTCTTCAATGCGCGCACCCAGGTGCCGCTGGCCCGGGACAAGGTGCGGTTTATGGGCGAACCGGTGGTCATGGTGCTGGCGGAGAGCCGGTACATCGCCGAAGACGCCCTGGATGAGGTGGTGGTGGACTACGAACCCCTGGACGCGGTGGTCGATCTGGAGCAAGCTTTGAAGCCGGAGAGCGCTCTAGTTCACGATGATTTGGGCTCGAATCTGGCCGCTCACGTGATCCAGCGCAAGGGGGATTACGAAGCCGCTCGACGCGAGGCTGACCTGGTCATCCGGCGGCGCTTTCTCTACGACCGCGGCTGCGCCGCCGCCATCGAGAACCGCGGCATCGTCGCCGAGTGGGACCGCCGCAGCGCTCGTCTGACCGTCTGGGACACAACCCAAGCGCCCATCCCCATTCGCAACGGCCTGGCCGGCATGCTCGGTCTCTCCGAAAACCAGGTACGGGTGATCGCGCCCTTTATCGGCGGCGGCTTCGGCCCCAAGATCATGATGTTCTACCAGGAAGAGGTGCTGGTCCCCTGGGCCGCGCTGCAGCTCGACCGTCCGGTCAAGTGGATCGAGGACCGCGCCGAGAATTTCGTCGCCACCACCCACGAGCGCGGCCAGGTGCACGCTTCCGAGATCGCCCTGGCGCAGGACGGGCGGGTCCTGGGCGTCCACGATGTTTTTCTGCACGACTCCGGCGCTTATATTCCCTACGGTCTGACCGTGCCGATCAACACGCAGTGCACCCTGCTCGGTCCCTACCACGTCCCCAACTACTACACCGAATTCAGCGCGGTGTTCACCAACAAGACCATCGTCACCCCATACCGGGGCGCGGGACGCCAGCACGGCGTCTTCGTCATGGAGCGCTTGCTGGACATCGCCGCAGCCGAGCTCGGCATGGACAGGGCCCAGATCCGCCGCCGCAACTTCATCCCTCCCGAGGCTTTCCCCTACAACAACGAGATCATCTACCAGGATTTCGAGCCCCTGGTCTACGACAGCGGCAACTACGCCCCCATCCTGGAACAGGCCCTGGAGCGGATCGGCTACCGGGACTTTATGGAGGTCGAGCAGCCGCGCCTGCGCGCCGAGGGTCGCTGCGTCGGTTTGGGCATCGCCGCTTACGTTGAAGGCACTGGCATCGGGCCGTACGAAGGCGCCCGGGTGCAGGTGATGAACAGCGGCCGGGTTTCCGTGGTCACCGGGGTGGGCACGCAGGGTCAGGGCCATTTCACCAGCTTCGCCCAGATCGTCGCCGACCAGCTGGGCGTCGAGGTTGCCGATATCGAAGTAGTCACCGGCGATACCGACCAGTTTTACTGGGGCGCGGGCACCTTTGCCAGCCGCGGCGCGGTGGTCGCCGGCAATGCAATCCACGCGGCCGCCCTGGACGTGCGCCGCAAAACCCTGGAATTAGCCTCCGGGCTGTTCGAGGCCGACCAGGAGGACCTGGAGCTGGTCGGGGGCGAGGTGCGGGTCAAGGGCGTTCCGCAGCGGGCCATCCCGCTGGGTGAGCTGGCCGGAAAGGCCAACCCGCTGCGCGGCGCGGTCAAGCCAGGCACTGAGCCGGGCCTGGAATCCACCAGCTACTTCGGTCCGGACCGGGGAGCCACCGCCAGCGGCGTGCACGCCGTTATTTTGGAAGTCGATCCGGAGACCATGCAGCTGAACGTGCTCAAATACGTTGTGGTGCACGACTGCGGCCGGGTGATTAACCCCCTGATCCTCGAGGGGCAGATCCAGGGCGGGGTTGCCCAGGGGTTGGGCAACGCCTTCTACGAGCGCCTGGTCTACGACGATTACGGCCAGCTGCTCAACGGCACGTTCATGGATTACCTGCTGCCCACCGCGCTCGAGGTGCCGAGGGTGGAATCGGGGCACACCGAGACGCCCTCGCCGCTAAACCCGCTGGGCGTCAAAGGTGCCGGCGAGGCGGGCGCTATCCCGGTGGGCCCGCTGATCGCCCAGGCGATTGAAGACGCCCTGCATGGCAGCGGTCTGGAGATCCTCGAGATCCCGCTGCATCCCTGCCGCTTGTGGGAGCTGGTCAATGCAGAGGCCGAGGGCTAGCATCTCCCCGGCGGTGCAGACGAGAACAGCCCTTCTGATGGCGCCGCGCGCCCGCCGCTGGCTGGCGGAGGCACCGCAGGCTCGTGTGTTAAACGTCTTCGCCCGGGCCTGCAACCTGGTCGATGAGCGCGGGGCAGTGCTTTCCCTGGTTTCCCCGCAGCATGGCGCCGGGCCGTTCAGCCTGGTGCTGGACGGCGAGCTGGATTTTAGAGCACTGATTGGAGAGCGAGACCGGGTGACCGTCAGGCCGGGCGAGCTGCTCGTCGGAGGACTGCGGGTGGATGCCAGCCAGGCGCAGATCTGGCCGGCGCGCCCCGATTGGGGGCGCTTGCACGCCGGGAAGGACCGGGTGATTGCTCGCCTGCCGCTGGTCAGCCGCTATCTCCTGGAAGAATCGCCGGCAGGCAGCCTGGCGGGTTTGCTGCGCGAGCCGGGCCTGGACGATCGCACGGATTTGAGCGCCGCGCTGGTCGCTGCGGCGCGGGAGCCTGCCCGGCGGTTGGTAGACGGAATCGCCGGGGGCAGCTTGCAAGCCATACGCCGGGCGGCGCGCCGCCTGGCCGGGTTGGGGCCGGGCCTGACCCCGGCCGGGGATGATTTTCTGCTGGGCGCAGCGTACGCCCTCCGGGTCCTCTATTCTGCCTACCAGGCGGATGAGCTGGCCGTTTGCCTGTCAGAGGTTGCTATTCCACGGACCACCATGCTTTCGGCCGCCTGGTTGAGGGCCGCGGCATGCGGCGAAGCCGGCGAACGCTGGCATGGCTTCCTCGATGCCATGACTCAAAGCAGTTCGGGGGGACTCATCCCGGCCGTCCGAAAGTTGCTGTCCGGCGGGCACACTTCCGGGGCCGATGCCCTGGCGGGTTTTGCAGCGGTCGCCCGCTGCCCGCGTACCCTACGGAGCGTTCCATGTCATTCTTAGAGGGGCTTGCCGAAAATATGCGCCAGTTTGCCGGTAAAACAGCGCTGGAATTCATCGATCCCCCCTTGCAGAGCCTGACCTATGCCGAACTGGACGAGAGCCTGCGCGGTACGATCGCTTATCTCCAGGCCCTGGGCGCGCAGCCCGGGGACCGGATCGCGCTGCAGCTGCCCAAATGCTTGGAATTCATCCTGCTGCACCTGGCGACGGTGCGCCTTGGCGCTATCTCCCTGCCGCTTAACCCGGCCTATCCCCCTGCGGAGACCGAATACTTCCTGCAAGACTCGGGCGCGCGCCTGTTCTTCACCACTCCACCCGCCGCAGCGGCGCTCGAGCCCGTCCTGCCCGGTCTCGACGACCTGCAAGACTGCTTGCTGATCGATCCGGATGTTCCGGAAAACTTTGCCGCCCGGATTGGAGCGGCGGCAGCCGCTTACGCCGAGCCTCCCCAACCCGCTCCGGAGCAAACCGCAGTGATCATTTACACCAGCGGCACCACCGGGCGGCCTAAGGGCGCCGAGATCACTCACGGCAACCTGTCAGCCAACCTGGCGGCCTTGCACAGCGCCTGGGGCTGGCTGGCGGACGATGTATTGCTGCATGTCCTGCCGATCTTTCACGTCCACGGCCTGTTCGTCGCCCTGCTCGGCGCCCTTTACGCCGGGGCGACCGCGCTGTTGATGCGATCGTTCGACCCGCAGAGGACCTTGCTCACCCTGGTCGAGCGAGACTGCACGGTCTTTATGGCGGTGCCGACCATCCACCGCCGTCTGCTGGCCGTCCCCGAGGCGGACAAATTCGACCTGAGCGGGATGCGGCTGATCACCTCCGGCTCCGACCGGCTCCCCGACGAGCTCTTCACCGGTTTCCAGCGCGCCTTCGGCTACACCTTGTTGGAACGCTACGGCATGTCCGAGACCAACATGAACATGTCCAACCCGCTGGAGGGGGAGCGGCGCATTGGATCGGTCGGCCTGCCGCTGCCCGGCGTGGAGGCCCGCGTCGTCGATCCGGAGACCGGCGAGCTGCTCCCGGAGGGGCAGGTAGGGGAGGTGCAGATTCGCGGCCCGCACGTCTTCAAGGGTTATTGGGGCAGACCAGAGGTCACCGCCGAGGCCTTTACCTCCGACGGTTGGCTGCACACCGGTGACCTGGGTTTCCGCGAGCCGGACGGGTATTACACCCTGCGCGGCCGGGCCAAGGACCTGATCATCACCGGCGGGATGAACGTTTACCCGCCGGAAGTGGAGCGCGTGCTGGCCGAGCACCCGGATGTCTCCGCCAGCGCCGTGATCGGCTGCCCCGACCGGGAGTGGGGTGAACGCGTCACCGCCGTTGTGGTGTGCAGGCAGGGTCGTGCGATCGGCGCGGAGACCTTGATTGAATTCTGCCGAGAACGCCTGGCGCCGTATAAATCGCCCAAGGGTGTGTTCTTCCGGGAGGACCTGCCGCGCAATGCCATGGGCAAGGTGCAGAAGGCGATCCTGCGGGCGGAGCTGTGTTCGAAAGAAGGTTAAAGGTTTGGAGCCTACGCGTTTGAGGGTTGAAAGAGGGAGTTTGGGTGGGATGCCGCCGGCCCGTCAAGGGCTTCCGGCGAGGGCAAAATCTGCCACGAGCGGCAGGTGGTCCAGTACGCCTGCGGCGGGGTTGAGCCAAAGATCGTCGGCGTCGAGGTTAAGTTCTTCCTGGGAAGTTTCGGTCAGCAAAGCGGGGTCGAGCACAAAGGCGTTAGGCAGCGCCAGGACGCTGTCCGAATACAGGATGCGGTCCAGGGGCCAGGGGTTGAAAGGCCCGGAATCGTCCCGCCAGGTATAGTATATTTCCCCCAAGCCATTGTGGCTCGGTAGGGCGTCGGCCAGCGGCGTGCCGTCCCAATCCGGCGGGACGTCCGCCCCGTAGCGCGCCTCGTCCTCGATGTCGCCGCTCAGCAGCGTGGTGAGGTGGCGCGCCGGGTCTGTGTCGTAGACGTTGAAGTCGCCTAGGACGATCAGGGGAGTTCCCTCCGGCAGATCTACCGCTCCGCCCGGGGTGATCGCGTCGCCGATCTGGTGGGCGATCACGTCCGCCTGGCTGCCGCGGAGGCGGATATCGCTTGCGCTGCCGCCGGACTTGAAATGGGCGCAGAGCATGTACACGTCCACATCCCCGTACAGGTCATCCGGTAAATCGATCAGGGCTGCAGCCTGGTCCAGGCCCAGCGGGTAGCCGGGCGCCGCCAGCTCGTATCCTGATGTGAACAGGGGGAAGCGCGCGGCGATCACGGTGTCCCGGACGCCGGTCGCCGTCCAACCCGCCTCTCCACCCTGGTTGAGTACTCCGGCGATGATTTCGGCGATCTGGCCTGGATCCCGCGCCGGGTTGATCTCCTGCAGGCAGACGATGTCCGGCCGGACCGCAGCCAGCAGGTCCTGGAAAACGGCGCTCCGGTCGGCGGACCTGAACAGGTGGTTTTCTGGGTCTCCTGGAGGGAAGATCGTATCCCAGTTGACGTTATAGCTCATCACCCGGAAGCTCGGAGGACCGGGTTTCTGGAGAAAATCCAGGTCGCCGGGAGTGCTGGCCGGCTTGGTCTCGGTAGGAATTTCCCTGGTCGGGGCTGGTGGGGCGACTCCGTTCATGGGGTGCTCTGTCGGCGCAGCTGTGCTGGCCGGACTGCCGGCGGGATTTCGCGTCGGGGTAGGCGCCGCAGGCTGGACCACGGGAACGCAGCCGGTCAGCAGGCCGATCGAAAGGACCAGGAGCAGGAGGATCCCCTGCGAGGTATGTTTCATGGGATGAACTGCAGTATCGACCGATCAATTTGGAAGTGTTGGGATGGGCGAAACCCGCCCCAACGCCCCCTCCTTCTTACACTGGAGGTACGCCCTAAGACAAGCTCCCGCAGCGGACGCTGCGGGAGCTTGTTGGGCGTATTCAAACTGCGGTTTTACTGCATCTCGGCGACCAGCTCGGCCGCGGTGTCGTTCAGATCGTTGAGGATGTTGACGACGTCATCTTCGGTCGCCCCTTCATCCACAACCGCGAAGAACGCATCGCGGATTTCATTGCGCACGGCGCCGTGGGCTGCCAGGTTCGGCTCGGCCTTACCCAGGGGCAGCAGAGCCAGCGCGCCGGCCCAGATCGGATCGTCTTCCGGCCGGGTGCCGACGTCGGTCGTGCTCTGGGAGGGGAAATACCCGGTGTACGAGATCCAGGTGGACTGGGTCTCCGGCGAGGTCAGGTAGCGCAGGAAGATCCAGCTGGCCAGGTCCTGGTCCGGGTTGGTCTGCACGATGCCGACCATCTGCCCAAAGGCGTCTACTGTCTGGGTGCCGTTGGGGCCGACGTAGGGGATCGCGCCCCATTCGTCGTCGTTTCCGGCGTCTTCCATGGCCGCTGCCTGGAAGGGGATGCCGGCGGTGGAACTGGTGGCGAACAACGCCTGCCGGGCGGCGAATTCAGGATTGGGGAAGCTGGGGGTGGTCAGCGTACAACCGCTGTCAACCAGGTCTTTGAAGAACAAGGCTACGTCGATCACGGTCTGGTTGTTCAGGTCGTAGGCGTCGCCGGCTGCGTTGACGTAATCGCCGTCAAAGGCCCAGATCCAGGGAGAGACCATCGAAGCATCGGGGAAGTATACGTAACCGCCGGTGCCGTCGTTATCCGGGTTGTCGTCCGCGTTGTTCGCTGCGGCGGCCGCGCAGGCCTGCTCTTTGAACTCGGCTGACGTCGCCGGGGGGTTGTCGAAGCCCAGTTCCTGCGCCCAGGTGTGGTTGTAGAAGATTACCTGTGCGGACTGGTGCATGGGGATGCCGATCTGGGATCCATCCGGCAGCGTGCCGGAGCTGTACGGACCGGGGTAGATGGCTGCTAACTCGTCCTCGCTCCATCCGTAGACCGGGTCTTCGATGTACTGGTTCAGCGGGGCGATCACGCCGAGCGAATGCCACAGCGTCAGGCCATTGGGGAAGCCCATGGTCAGGTTGGGCAGTTCGCCGGTGGCGATCGCGCCGTTCACGGCGGTCTCGAGTTCGGATTGGCTGCCCTGGGCAACGGCCTCGACCGTGATGCCATATTCATTGGTGGCGTTGAACTCGTCTACGACCGCGGTCATCCCTTCCAGGTTGGCGCCGGTGCTCATGGCGTGCCAGAAGGTGATGCTCTGGCCGGTGGGATCGGCGTCGATGTTAGACATCATCTCTTCTTCGGTCGGTTCGGCTGTGGGTTCCTCCATGGCCTCGGTGGGTTCTGCCATCGCTTCGGTAGGCTCTGCCATGACCTCGGTCGGTTCCGCCATGGCTTCGGTCGGGGCCGTCGTAGGCGCTTGGGTCGCCGGCCCTCCACAGGCTGCCAGGATCGAGCCAACCAGTAATGTAACCAGCATCAAATAATAAAACTTTCGGCTTTTCATTTCTTTTCCTCCGTACTTTGTTTTTTTTGCAGGCTTGTTGGGTTCGCATGTTCCTCATTCTGCGAGTTGGTTCGTTCAGGTATTATGAATGGGCCTCACCTCCCTATCTCCAGATTGCCGGCGAAATCGTGCGGTCCGGCAGCCGCGTGCAGTGTACTCGCCAGGGTATGGGGTGGTCAAACTTTAGCCTCGAATGCCGCTGCGAGCGATGCTTTCGGTAAATTGTCGCTGGGTGATGAAGTACAAGGCCAGGATGGGGATGATGGTGATTACGGAACCGGCCATGATCAGGTGCAGCCGGCTGCCTTCATCCTGGACGAAGTTGTACAACCCTACCGAGATCGGCAGCCACTTGTCCGAGTTTGTGACCAGCAGCGGCCAGGCCAGCGAGTTCCAGGAGCCGATGAAGGAAAGCACGATGATGACCATCAAAGGGGCGGTCGAAAGCGGCAGTACGATCATCCTCAGGATGCGCAGGTGACCGGCGCCATCGATCAGCGCCGCGTCAAACAGCTCATCCGGGATCTGAGCAAAGAATTGCCGCAGCAAGAAGATGGAAAAAACGCTGCCCATGAACGGCACGGTCAGCGCCACCCAGTTGTCTATCCATGGAATCGGGCCGATGCGCCCCAACCAGGTCACGGTCAGCAGGTTCGGGATCATGGTAACCATGCCGGGGATCATCATTGAGCTCAACAGCAAGCCGAAGATCACGTCCCGGCCGGGGAATTTTATGCGTGCGAAGGCGTAAGCCGCCAGCACGCTGGTGACCAGCTCTCCCACCAGCGTGATCAAGGTGATCACCACGCTGTTCAGCAGGTAATGCGAGAAGTGCGCCTCGTTCCAGGCCGCGATATAGTTCTCCGGATGCCACTCGGAAGGCCAGAATCCGGCCGTTTGCGCCTCACCCAGGGTCTTGAAGGAGCCCAGCACCATCCATACGAAAGGTCCCATCGAGATGATTGCGCCGGCGATTAAAACCGTGTAGGTCAGGATCTTCCCAAAGGTGATCCGGTTGCCGCGGATCGACAGGCCCCACGTTCGTGCGGGCGCGTATGCCCGTTCCGTTATCTGTGTATCAGCCATAAAACACTCGCGATCCCTGGATTCTATTGTTAAGATAAGTCAGCCCGAGGATGACGCCGAAGAGCACAAAGGCCAGGGTGGAAGCGTATCCGTAGCGCGATTTCTGGAAAAATTCTTCGAAAATCACCACGCTGAACGTGTCCGTGGTGCCCAGGGCTTGCCCAATGCGCAGCACCCAAATCGTGTTGAAGGCTTTGAAGGTCCCCATGACGGCGATCAGGGAGAGAAAGTAGGTCGTCGGTGAGAGCAGCGGGAACGTAATATGTCGGAAAACCTCCCACTGGTTCGCCCCGTCGATCTCGGCGGCTTCAGTCAGTTCCGTGGGGATATTGCCTAAGCCCGCCAGGTAGATCACGGTGTTGTAGCCGACGAAGGTCCATACCGATAGCGTGATGATCACCATCAAGGCCATGCTCGGGCCGGTGATCCAGTCGGCCAGCAGATTTCCGAAATCAGGGGGGAGCCATTGTGGGATGATCGCCTGCGGGAAGCTGGAAATCCCCAGCGCTTGGGCTGCCATAGAGAAGATGCCGTCCGGCTCCCGCAGCCACAGCTGGGGTCCGATTCCGAACCATCTCAGGATGGCGTTGATGGGGGCGGCCTGGCGTTCGGAAAACAACAGCCGGAAGATGGTCGCGCTGGCTACCACCGGGGTGACGTAAGGCAGGAAAAACAAGACGCGGAATGTATCCGACCCGCGCGGCTTTTGGAAAAGCAGCACGGCCAGCAGCATGGCGATCGAGAGCTGCACGGGGACCGTGCCCAGCGAGAAGAAGACGGTGACCTTCAAGCCGTCCCACAGGTCGCTGTCCCCGGCCGCCACGATGGTGGGGATCTCGACGATCAGCAGCACTGCGCCGACCATCAGCACCGTAGCCCCAAAGATGCGTAAGACGAAGGAGCGCGTCGACGCACGTCCTTCCGCGCTGCGCCACAGGTACCAGGCCAGGGCCAGCAGCGCCACCCCGGAGATCACGGTGACCATCTGGGGCCAGATGCCCGGGTCTGCGCCGGTTTCCACGGCATTCGCATAGGCGTCCCGTACGGAACGGTACAGGACCACCAGGAGCCCAACGCCGATCCCCAGGGAAAGCCAGGCGAGGGTGAACCGCAGCTGGTAATTGATATTGCCCTGGAAGCGCCAAAGGAAGGCAGCCAGGATCGCCACCGCCAATGCGCTCAGCAAAACCAGCCTGAACTGGCTCCAGGCCGGGTACACGCTCTCGGCGTGGAAAGCTTCGCTGAGCAAACGTATGAACAATTCCCGCGTTCTTTCCAGCCCGCGCATTTTTGTGGCGATATCCAGAAATTCCGGCAGTTGAAAAAAAATCCAGCGAAAGAATGCGGCGACGGATGCGGCGTGAAGGATCGCTGGAATAGCCAGCAGCCACACAGCGGGAGGCGTCTTCAGGCGGTCGCGATAAATGCTTCGCAAGATCACGAAGCTCAGGACCAGCGCGCCGATCCCCATCCCGAGCAGGGCTAGATAGGTGAAGTTCCCGACCGCGTCCAGGTAATTTCGCAGGCCCCGGAAATCCCCGCGCACGATCACCCATTTATGCAGGCTGACGTAGAGGGCAAACCCGACGGGAAAAATCCCGAAAATGAAAATCAACAGGATGGCTGGGGCGAGCATCAGGTAAGCGGTGGTGTACTCACGCAGATTACGCCCACGCCGCCCGGTGAAGAGCTGCCTGACACCGATCATGAGGTTGGATTTAGATTTATTGGAGGGATACAGGCGCCTTGATAGGACAATGCTGGTACCAAGGGATTGGGTTGACTGGTTTTTGAAAGCGCCCTCATTATATCGGAAACTGTGCCATCGCGCCACGTTTATCAGCGGTTCTTAATATCTACCTCAGATTTTCCATGTGTGGGGCAAATCGTTGCCCTCCCGCTATCTGCCTTCACGCTCATTTGGCATGGGATAGAGATTATACTTGGCGGGATGACTGCTGACCCGCCTTCCATCTTGCTGCAAACCAAACTTCAATCGCCCAGACCGCCCGCCGGCCTGGTGCACAGGCGCAGGTTGATGGCCTTGTTGGACCGCGGCTTGGAGCGCAAGCTGACCTTGATTACAGCCCCGGCCGGCTCTGGGAAGACCACCAGCCTGGCAGCCTGGGTCCAGCAGTGCGATCGGCGCGTGTGCTGGCTGTCCCTGGACGGGGACGAGGATGAGATTACCCGTTTTTTCCGCTACCTGATCGCCAGTTTGCAGACGGCCTGGCCGGATATGGGACGGGAGGCGCTCAAGAGCCTGCGGGCGGCGCAAGCGCCTAACCCGAGGACGGCTCTGATCAGCTTGCTTAACGACGCCGCACAGGTGCAGGCGGATTTCACCCTCGTGTTGGATGATTTTCACACGCTCAAGAGCCAGGAAATCCACGTCGCGGTGGCTTTCCTGGTGGATCGCGCGCCGCCGCAGATGCACTTTTTCATCGGCAGCCGGGCCGCGCCGCCACTGCCGCTCGGCCGGTTGCGGGCCGCCAACCAGCTGGTCGAGATCACGCCCAAGTTGTTGAGTTTCAACTTGCAGGAAACACGGACTTTTCTGAACGATAGCATGCAGCTGCAGTTGGCCCCGGAGACCATCTCCAGGTTGCAAAACCAGACCGAAGGTTGGGTAACGGGCTTGCAGCTGGCTGCTCTGGCTGCTCAAACCGAGACCTCAACCGAGCTGGAACATGAGCGCGATGAGTACCTCGAGGCCTTCAGTGGGAAGCAACGGCACATCTTCGATTACCTCGGTGCAGAGGTGCTGGACCAGCAGGAGCCGCGTCTGCAGGCTTTCTTGCTCCGCAGCGCCATCCTCCAACGGATGAGCGCTGGACTGTGTGCGGCGGTGGTTGGGACAGGCGAGATGAGCGACTCCGCATCCCGGCGAAGCAGCCAAAGCATGCTGGAACAGCTGGAGGCCGGCAGCCTGTTCACCAGCGCGCTGGACGAGCGGCGCCGGTGGTACCGCTATCACCCGCTGTTTCGGGGTTTCCTGCTGGCGCGAGCCCTTGAAGTCTTTCCTGAGGAAATCCCGGCGCTGTACCAACGCGCGGCGAACTGGTACGCCGCGAACGGGTACACAGAGGAGGCCATCGAATACAGCCTGCAAGGGGGTCAGCCGGATTGGACGGCGGCGCAGATCGAACGGCGCGCCGACACGATGTGGACGCACGACGAGATGTGGCAACTGCAGGGGTGGATTGAGGCCCTGCCCGCGGCGGCGCGCATGAAATCGCCCAAGCTGGTCCTGTACCATGCCTGGACGCAGATCATGACCGGCTCTCTGCATGCCGCAGAAGCCGGCTTGCAGGAAGTTGAAAGCGCCTGGGAAGAGGGCGGCGCCCCTACAGATGAGCTGGTCGGCATCGCCGCCATCGTGCGGGCTACGCTGTACGTGCAAAGCAACCGCCCTGGGGCGATTGGCTTATACGAGCGCGCCGACAAAGTCTTGCCCCTCGGCGCGATGAACTGGCGCGGGGGCGCACAGCTGGGTTTGGGAATGGCTCACCTGCTGGGCGCAGGGGATCTGGCCGCGGCCAGCCGGTGGCTATCTTCGGCGGTGGCGATCAACCTGGAAGTCGGCAACCATTTCGCCGCGTTGTACGCCAACTACTTCCTCGGTCAGGCGCAGCTGGCCCAGGGCCGGCTCAAGGCGGCGGAAGCGACCTACCTGGAGGCCCTCGAGCTGGTCTCCGGCAGCTCGGATATCCCCGCGGGGCTGGCTTCGTGGGCGCAGCTTGGGCTGGGGGAGATCTGGCGGGAGCGCAACCGCTTCCGGGAGGCCAGCGAGCGTCTGTTAGAGGCGATCCGTTTGGGCAAAGCCCATGACAACAAGGAGACCGTGGTCAAGGCCTTGATCGGCCTGGCGAAGATCGAAGCAGCCCAAGGCGGCTGGACGGAGGTCGAACAGCTCCTGGAGGAGGCATCTATCTCTGCACGCAAGCCGGGCATTCCGGACCTGAGCGGCGCTCTCGAACAGGCCAGGGATTGGGCCGCCATGCGGCGTGGGGATCCAATGGCGGCGCAGTCCTGGCAGCCCGAACAGGAAGCTGCTCTGGAGCGCGGCCTGCAGAGCTGGCGGGTCCCCCCGGCGATCCTGCGGGCTCGGCTGCTGAACGCTCGAGAGCAGTTTGCCGAGGCCGAGCAGCTGGCCCGGAAATTGTTAGCAGTCTTGGCGCCCGACCAGCGCGCGTTCCGCCTGGAGATCGAAATTATCCAGGCGCTGGCGCTGCGCGGCTTGGGGCAAAACGCAGAGGCGCTGCACGCCCTGCGTCCTGCTTTAGCGTTGGGGGCCAGCGCCGGTTACCGGCGCATGTTCCTCGATGAAGGTGAGCCCATGCTGATGATGCTCGGGAGAGTCGCGGGCGAAGATAGGGTCGCTCGATTTGCCCGGGAATTATTGGCCGAGGCGGGGGACGGCCAGGATGCGCCGGTCCCCATCGGGCACGCGTTGATCGAGCCGTTGAGCGACACCGAGCTCGAGATGCTGGCTTTGCTCTCGCAAGGGATGACCAACCTGCAGATCGCCGAACAGCGGGTGGTGTCGATTAACACGGTCAAGTGGCATCTGAAAAATATCTACGGCAAGCTGGGGGTGAGCAACCGCACCGCGGCGGTTTCGAAAGCCAGGTCCCTGGGATTGCTCTAAGCTTTAGGATTTCGGCCGCGGTTTGAACGGACTGGGGAAACCACCCTTTCGAGTGGTCACTTGTTGAAAGAATCCATTTATAGTTTCCTTATTCGGACAGCCAGGTCTATCTCGGCTGGAATGATCCACATCCAAATCCAAAAGGAGGACTGCTATGACGGAAATCAAAGCGCGCGATCCAAAAGTCAAAACTTATCTTGAGAGTCTCGACACCCCGCTCAAGGATACGCTCTTGCAGGTGCGCCAGCTGATCCTGGAGACGGAACCGGGCATCGAAGAGGCGATCAAATGGCGCGATAGCCTGGTGTTTATGTACGATAAGAACATCATCCAGACGGTGGTAGGGAAATCGCACCTGACCTTCATCTTCTTCGATGGCGTTCAGCTGGATGACCCTGGGGGGTTGCTGGAGGGGGAAGGCAAGAAAAATCTGAGCGTGCGGGTGAGCTCGATGGATTTCGACCGGGAAGCCTTTCAGAACCTGGTGCGGCAGGCCGTGGACATGCGGCGTTAGCGCCGGGCAGCTTGAGGTCAGCGTCGAGCCACCGGCAAATAGAGCGACATGCTCTTGATCAGCCAGATGTAGACATCCCCGGAGGAGTTGCCGGAGGTGTCCACCGCGCGAGCATTGATCTGATTCCAGCTGACGTTCAGGGAGCTGGCGTCCAATTCCAGACGATAGGGAGCGGCATCGACCACGCCGAGGTTTACATAGCTTTCGGTGGGAACATCCCAACGGCGGAACTGCACGTAATCCACGTTCTGGTTGTCGCTGGCCTCGACTTCCAAGACGACGGTTTCGCCCTCCAGGATATAGACTTCCGTGTCGCTCACCGGGGCTACCCAGGTGAGGGTGGGATTTTCGATGTCGGGTTGGGCTACGTCGATGAGCACCTCGGCCTGGTTCGAATTGGCCTTTCCATCGTTGGCATGGTAGCTGAAGTTGTCCAACCCGTTGAACTCGGCCTCCGGGGTATAGGTAAAGGTGCTGTCGTTGTTCAAGACAACGCTGCCGTGGGTTGGTTGGGCATCCAAAACCGCCTTGAGCGCGTCGCCGTCGATATCGGTGTCGTTCTTTAAGACATTGATTACCAGCGGATTGGACTGGTTCATGGGGACGAAGTCATCCGCCGCCACGGGCGGATCGTTGACCGGGTTGACGGTGATGGTTACCATTGCCGTCGAGCACTGCCCGCCTTCGCCGGTACCGCAGATCTGGTACTGGTAGCCGTCGGTCCCGTTGAAGTCTGGGTCCGGCGAATAGGTCACCAGCAAACCGTCGTGGATCGCGGCGCCGTGCCCGGGCTGCTCGGCGACGGTCAGGACATAGTCAACGTTTGAATCTAAAATGTCGTTTGCCGTGACCTCGGTGCTGACCGGGGTATCTTCATCCGTCTCGTCCGTATCGTCAACCGCGCTCGGGGGGTCCTCGGCAGGCGCCTGGTAGTACGGGATGAAGCCGATGGCAAGCTGGGATGCAGGGCGCAGCAGTGTCAGGGCCAGCCCGGCGGCCTGCGCCGGCGGGGCGCTGCGCATTGCCCGGCTTTCGCTGCTTTCGCTGGAGAATGGCTGCGAGAAACCCCCGTGGTTAAGTAGAGCTCCCAAGGCAACCAGAATAACCAGGGCCGCGGTTGGGATCAGGCTTGCCAGTTTCCTTTTGTTCATCGGATCCTCCTCTATTTGTTTGCCGGCGTTGTTACTCCCCGGGGGAGGAGGTGGGTGGAAGCTCAGTATAGCGCCTGGGGGCAGCCACTTTCAATAGGAAATAAGTTCGATTGTCGGGAACTCTCAGGGGAATGAGGAAAGGAAAACAGCCCTGGAGGAAACTCGCAGGGCTGTTGTTCGGAGGCCGGATAGGGTGATCGGCGGTCGGCGTGGATCGCGCCCAGGCAGGCGTCGCCGCAGAGGGAGAACTAAGCCCCCATGGTGTCGTCCATCTTCCGTTGTTCTGCAGCCGGCTCCTTCAGAATCTTCAACGCCTCACTAAGCGGGATGGGCTTGAAGGTCTCCAGCAAGCCAGGCGCTCGGAACGGGATCAACACGTCCTTTTTAGGCTTATCGTAGTGGATCCACAAGGCATCCACGTACAGGGCGGGGATGCGCAGCTGGCGGAGTTCGACTTCCTCTTCGCCGCTTTCGATCAGTTCCAGCGCCACGTCCAGGCTGCGGTTGAACAGATCGAGCTGCTGGCCCGGGCCGGCCATCTGGCGGACTTCGGGGGCTTCGTCGGAGAGGTTGAGATCATAATAAGCGCGCAGATTCCCCTCGTCCATTTCCAGAACACGGATGAAATCAGCGTCTTCCGGAGGCTTCTTGCCTTCCTCGAGATCATCCAATCCCATGACATGAATGGCTTGCGGCAAGGTCAATTCCGCAGTTTCGGTGGGGGGCAAACCCTTGAGTTGCAGCAAGGGGCGCGTTTCCCAGATTTTTCGGATGAAGGGTTCTTTCAAGAGCAGTGGTTTTATCCAGATCATAGGTACAAAGGGTTTCGTGAAATAGGTGTGGGTCCACGTTCCGCTGCCCTGGTAGCTGCTTTGGAACGTGCTGACTGCCACGCTGCTTTTGCCGTAGATGGGGTCATCGATATCGAAAAATTGGATTCCAGCGGAGATACTGCAGCCGTAGATGACCATAAAGTGCCCGCCGCCTCCGCTCCAACCGACCCGGGCGCCAACCACGCGGCCAGACTGTAGCTGGGAGCGTACGTCCTCGTAGCTGACCGGGCCGTCGATGCTGACGAAGTTGTTGGTGCGGGTGAGCGCCCTGTCCAGGTACCAGGGGACGTTGCAGGCAGACGGCACCGGGCTGTCGCAACAACTGGATAAGCCCAGTTCGGCGTTGGCGACTTCGCATTGATCCCAGCCGCTGAACTTCCAGTAGAACTTGGAAACGCTCACCGAGGTGGCTGCCCAGCACCAGTTGGACTGGGTCTGCATCTCCATGTCGAAGTCCAGGCTGAGCGAAGTGAACAGTAACTCGAAGAGCTTGAGCTGTTTTTCGACCAGCGAATAGGGCAGCTTGGTGTATTCGAAGGCGTACTCTTTATTCATGCGGACCATCCTTTCTCGAGGCGAACCGGTTAGGCTGATGGTGGAGACTGCCGTGCCGCGTCCGACGAGCGGCCCAGGGGTGATGAGCGGGAAGTTCGGCAATTCGATTCTAGCACGAATTGTCTCATTTACATAAAGGTTTTATGACGAGCTTAGGCTGTCGCATGCAGATATCTTCTTCGCGCACCTGAGTGCTTGCTGAGTATGGAGATGTTTGATACGATGCTTGAGGAGTATGGGCGCCGTAGGTGAGCATCTCCCCTCCAAACGCTCCCGGTTTCCTCGCGAGCTGCGTGAATCCTCTGAATCTCAAAAAAAGGAGCTATCAAATGAAACCAGTCTGGTTCAAACCTTGGGGATGGATATACCGGCCTAATTCCTGGCAAGGAATTATTCTCCTCTTGCTGACTTTGGCATTTTGCGTCCAGGTGTTTATTGCCGTTGACCGGAACGCCCACTCAGTCAGCGATACCCTGTACGGAATATTTCCCTACGTTGTCCCTGCCTTTATGCTCTTAAACTGGGTTGCCTCGAAAACCAGCCAGGATTGATTCGGAAACTCGGCAATGTTTTAAGATTTATATTCTTCGGCGTTTACCTCGGTCTGCGGTCGCTTATCAATAGACAGAGTCGAGCTTGATTGACACACTACCATAATTGGCATACAATTTATCGAAATTCAACTATCCCTGCATCCATCCTCGTTGAACATCCAAAATTTTCCATACCGGCTCTTGAAGCGGTCCAGACCGGCAGCGCCCGGTCTTGTGTGCGTTCTCGCTATGCCGGATCCTTATTCCGATCAAGGTTCTTAAGAAGTCTCAGCCAAAGCCTGTTCGACCACCCCCTCAACGCCTAAAGGAGGCCGCCATGTCAAAGATCGCGTTCGTAACGGATACAACTTGCAACTTACCCGAGGAGCTGGCTCAAGATCTCGACGTCACCATCGTGCCGGTGTACGTCATCTTCGGAGACGAGTCCTACAAGGATTATGTGGAGATGTCCCCGGCGGATTTTTACAGCCGCTTGGCCGAGTACCGGGCAGCGGGCCTGGGCATGCCTACCACCTCCCAGCCTACGCCGGAGGACTTCCGCGTCGCCTATTCCGATTTAGCCGGGCAGGGCTACACCGACGCCATCTCCATCCACGTGACCGCCAAGTCCTCCGGGACCTGCCAGTCCGCGGAACTGGCTAAAGCCATGGTGGAGGGGCTCAACGTCCACGTTGTGGACAGCGCTTCGACCTCCATGCACATGGGATTCATGCTGATGGAGGCGATTCAGGCCGTGAAGGACGGGGGCGGGGTCGAAGCAGCCCTGGCGGCGATCGAGCAGGTCAAAGCGAACTCCTGTCTGGTTTTTGGGGTCACCGACCTGGCGCACCTGGCGAGTTCCGGGCGCACAGAAGGCCATGAGAAGGCGACCGAATCGGCGCTGGCGGTCAAGCCGTTCGTTTCGGTCGTTGACGGCGTCCCCAAGGCGCTGGGCACGGAGCGCACCTCCAGTGCGCTGCTGAAGAAGGTGCTGGAGTACGCTCAGGGCCAGAAGGGCGATGCTCCCATTAAGCGTCTGGCGGTGGTCTACGGCAACATCCCGGCGGAGGCCGAGAACTGGGCGGATGAAGCTGCCGAAGCTTTGGGCTACACGGGCGATCCGTACCTGGTCGACTTTGGGCCGGCGCTGGCGGTACATTTTGGGCCCGGCTTGCTGGGGGTCGCTGCGCAGTGGGGTTGATCCGCCTGGCGGTAGACGCCATGGGCGGCGATTTCGCCCCCGCCGAGATCGTCGCCGGCGCGCTGACCGGAGCGCGCCAGGCCGGACTGGCGCTGGTCCTGGCCGGGGATGAGGACGCCGTACGGCAAGAGCTGGCCCGCTACCCCACCAACGACCTCGCTGTCGAAGTCGTTCACGCCCCCGACGTAATTCGCATGGCCGATGACCCGGTCGAGGCGGTGCGAGCCCGGCCGGAGGCTTCGATCAACGTCGCCTGCCGGCTGGTCCAGGAAGGGCGGGCGGACGGCCTGCTCACCATGGGCCACACCGGGGCGAGCATGGTGGCTGCGTTGTTCACTTTCGGGCGCCTGCCTGGGGTGGAGCGGCCCGCTGCGCTGGTGCCGTTTTTGGGCCTGCGCCCAGACCTTTATTTGATTGACGTGGGCGCCAACACCGAAGTGCGGCCGCAGCACCTGCTGCAGTTCGCCCAGATGGGCGCGGCTTACGCCGAATCCGTGGCCGGCATCCCGGAGCCGCGCGTCGGGCTGCTCTCCAACGGCGGCGAAGCCAATAAAGGCAACCGGGTGGGGCGCGAGGCCTACCCGATGCTGGAGGCCGAGCCCGGCCTGAATTTCATCGGCAACGTGGAAGGTCACACTTTGCTGAACGGCGAGGTAAACGTGGTCGTCGCCGATGGCTTTGCCGGCAACGTGCTGCTCAAGTTCGCTGAGGGGCTCGTCCCGCAGCTGCTCGAGGAGGTCGCCGGCGTGCTGGCGGAACTGCCGGTGGAGGCGTCTGGAAAGCTGCGCGCGCGGCTGGACGAGCTGAGGGGGCGCACCAATTACGCCCATTACGGGGCTTCCTCTTTGCTTGGTTTGCAGAAGCCGGTCTTCATCGGCCACGGGCGCAGCCAGGCGCTGGCCGTGCACAACGGCGTGCTGACCGCAGGCCGTGCCATCTCCGCCGACGCCGTGGGGTTGATCCGCCGCTCGCTGGCCGGGCACGCTCAGCCAGGCTGAGCCGTGTACCAGGCATGGACCACGACGATCACGTCGCCTTGTTGCGCGGCGGGGTTGAATCGCCTGGCGGCGTGTGGGCGGACTTTGGTGCCGGCGCTGGGGCTTTCAGCCTGGCGCTGGCCGACCTGATCGGCCCGCAGGGGCAGCTCTACGCCGTCGATAAGGACGGCGGCGCTTTGAACCGCCAGCGTGACCGTATGGCGGCGCGCTTCCCTGAAGTGACCGTACATTACCATGCAGCCGACTACACTCACCCGCTGGACCTCCCCCCGCTGGACG
>CAYNWK010000022.1:0-9436 GCA_964400875.1 uncultured Anaerolineaceae bacterium
AAAGCTGGACACTTTTAGAGGCTAGCTAAGGGGGAGGCCTCCGCTAGTTGGGACAACCGGATACGACTCGCCGGATTGGAATCTGCACTGGATTGAGAACACACCTTACTACAAGATCCTGTTCGACGGGCAGATCGTCGGCGGGTTGATCCTCTTCGATATGGGCCATAACCATTTCGAAGTCGGCAGAATCTGGATCGACCCCGATTACCAGAATCGGGGCATCGGTCAAGCCGCGATGCGGGCGATGTTCAGATTGCATCCTGAGGTAAGGTTATGGACCCTGGGCACCCCCTCCTGGGCGGTACGCAACCAACATTTCTACGAGGAATTGGGGTTCATCCAAGTTCGGGAGACAGATATCGATCCAGACTTAGGATGGTCGGGGATCGAATATGAGCTAGTCTGTAGCTGAAGGAGTATTGCAATGGAAAATACTGCCAAAGGATCATTCCCTCGATGGATATTTGGCCTCATCGCCGTCGGTGCGCTGCTGGCTTCGGAAGTCTACATCGGGATCATGTCCATAGAAGGGCTCACGAATATGCGCATGGTTCAGGGGATCGCGTTCGGTTTGCTGGGTCTGATCATATTTTGGGGCGCGACCCATTGACAATAGAACCTATGTTCTATATAATGAAAAACACAAACTCTCTCAACCCAACGATCAGGAGCATGATCACCCGCCCATGTCCTTTTGGGAGAACATCTGGCGCCATATCCGGCAAGCCCTGGGAGCCCCCACCGGCGGGGAGCGCCTGTCGTTCGAGCTGGACCAGGAGCTGACCGCCTCGCTGCAAGAGTTCGCCGAGCGCGAGGCACGCGAGACCGAGGAAGTCGCCGCCGACCTGCTGGCCTACGCCCTGGCCCAACGCCAGTCCGCCCAGGAATACCTGCTGCGCTGGCGCGAGCTCTCGCCGCGCGAGCAGCAGGTCGTCGCCCTGACATGCCTGAACTACACCAACCGGCAGATCGCCGCGACCTTGATGATCTCCCCCGAGACGGTGAAGACCTACGTGCGCCGCGTGCTGCGCAAGTTTGATGTAAATAGCAAAGCGCAGCTGCGCCAGACGCTCTCGGAATGGGATTTCAGCAAGTGGCCCGAGATGCTGTCGTAAGCCCGCTCCGGGCGTTGCCAACCCCCCAGATATACCTTCCCACTCCACCATCCAACCCATATGCGTGTCCCCCCTGCGGGGTACCCGGCAACTTCACCCCAGGATCACCCCTGGTGGGGAATTGCCTATTTAGCTAACGCGCGCTAAGGTAAGAGCGTGAAAGCTTTACTGGACCCGCGCCCTGGAGAATTCCTGCTCGTCGTGGCGCCCCACGCCGGAGGCGCCATGATGACCGAACTGATGGCCCGGCTGGCGCGCGGGGGCCCGCTGCGCGTGCTGGACGGGGGCAATCGCTTCCGCGCCCACGAACTGGCCCGCGCCCTGCGCCGCCAGGCGCGCGACCTGTCCTCCGCCCTGAGGCGCGTACAGCTGGCGCGCGCCTTCACCTGCTACCAGATGGAGACGCTGCTCAAAGAGTCGCTCCCCCTGCCGCAGCCCACGCTGGTGCTGGACATGCTGGCGACGTTCTACGACGAAAGCGTACCGGAATGGGAAAGCCAGCGCCTGCTGGACTCCTGCCTGGCGCAGCTGGGGCGCCTGAACCGGCTGGCCCCGGTGGCGGTGAGCGCTCGCCCTGGGCCGCCGGGCCATACCAGCGGCTACCCGGGCAGCGCCGCGGAGCGCCAGGAAGCCCTGTTCCACGGACGCCTGGCGACGGTGGACCGCCCGCGGCTGCTGGAGGCCCTGCGCGCCGCCGCCGACCAGGTCTGGACCCTGGACCCACACATCCCCCCGCCGCAGCCGCGCTTGTTTTAAGGCGCGGGCCCGGGGGGATGCTCATCAAGCACGTTATAACGCAGCCAAGGGACGAATGCCTCATGGGACGCACACTACCTTCCATCACCCAGGCCTTCCTGCAAGAGCAGGAGGCCTTCGCCAAGTTCCGGCGCGCCCTGCGCCGGGGCGACCAGCTGGCGCTGGACGACCTGTTTGCCTCAGCCCACAAGCACCTGGCCGCGGCGGCCTACGCCTCCCACGCGCTGCCCTTCGAGACCTTCTTGCTGGCCATGCTGCTGGAGGAGCACAAAGAGGTCATGCGCCTGCGCCAGCAGCTCGACGACCTGCTCGCCGGCCGCGGGGGCGGCTGAGCGCGACCGGCGCGAGGATCGTCCCGCGCTGCCGCTACCGCTCCCATGGAACTGACCGGCTGGCTGTTCGACCTGTACCCCGCTCCGGAAGGCGGGCTGGTAGCCTGGCTGTTGGGCGAGGACGGCGCCCGCCACTGTCTGCGCCAGCCCTTCCCGGTCACCTTTTACGCCGCCGGCCCGGCGGAGCGCCTGCGCGCTCTGTGGCGCTGGCTGGAGGCTCAGCCCATCCCGGTGCAGCTGGCCCGCGAGGAGCGCCGCGACCTGTTCTGCGAGAACCCGGTCACCGTGCTGGCTGCCCGGGTGGAGCGGGCCGCTACCCAGCCGCGCCTGTTCCAAAGGGCGGCGCGGGTTTTTCCCGAGCTGAGCTACTACGACGCCGACATCCCGCTCACCCTGCGCCACGCTGCCGTCCACCGGGTCTTCCCGCTGGCCCGCTGCCGGGTGGCCGCGGACGCCGAGGGGCGCGTCCAGGAGATCGAGCCGCTGGACACACCCTGGGAGCTGGACCCGGCGCGGCCGCCGCTGAAGACGCTCAGCCTGGCGCCTGACTGCGACCCGGCCCGCGCCGCGCCGCGCGAGTTAAAGGTCGCTTTCGAGCGCGGCGAATACAACCTCTCCCTGGAACCGGCGCGCGCCCTGATGATCGGCCTGCGCGCCATCCTGCAGCGCCACGACCCCGACCTGCTGGTCACCGCCTGGGGCGACACCTGGCTGCTGCCCGAGCTGCTGCGCCTGGCGGAGGAAACCGGCCTGTCCCTGCCCCTGAACCGCGACCCATCACGCCCACCGGAGCACCGCAAGGAGCGCTCGTATTTCTCCTACGGCCAGGTGATCCACCAGGGGCGCCAGGTGCATCTGTTCGGGCGCTGGCATATCGACCGCTACAACGCCATGCTGTTCCATGATTACGGCATGGAGGGCATTTTCGAGCTGGCCCGGGTCACCGCGCTGCCCGTACAGACCGTGGCGCGGGTCTCGCCCGGATCGGGCATCTCCGCCATGCAGATGCTCACCGCGCTGCGCCAGGGGATCCTGGTGCCCTGGCACAAGCAGCAGGCCGAACGACCCAAAACCGCCCTGGACCTGCTGCGCGCCGACCAGGGCGGCCTGGTCTACCAGCCGGTTATCGGCCTGCACCAGCACGTGGCCGAGATCGACTTCATCTCCATGTACCCCAGCATCATGGTGAAGTTCAACGTCTCCCCCGAGACGGTGGGCAGCGCCGAACACATCGCCGCGATGGCGGTCGAACTGGGCGACCCGTATGAAAGCGATGAGCCCCAGGGGCTGGTGCCGGCGACCCTGGAGCCGCTGCTGCAGAAGCGCATCGCCTTAAAGAACCTGCTGGCGACCCTGCCCCGCTGGGACCCGCAGCGCAAGATCTACGCGGCGCAATCCTCCGCCCATAAATGGCTGCTGGTGACCTGCTTCGGCTACCTGGGCTACAAAAACGCCCGCTTCGGCCGCATCGAGGCCCACGAGGCGGTCACCGCTTACGGGCGCGAGGCCTTGCTGCGGGCCAAGGAGGCCGCCGAAGACCTGGGCTGCCGCGTGCTGCACCTGTACGTAGACGGCATGTGGGTGTCCAAGCCGGGCGCAGCGAAAAAAGAGGACTTCCAGCCGCTGCTCGACGAGATCGCCGCGCGCACCAGCCTGCATGTGGCCATCGACGGGATCTACAACTGGCTGGCCTTCCTGTCCTCGCGGCAGGACCCGCGCGTGCCGGTGGCCAACCGCTACTTCGGCGCTTTTCAGGACGGCTCGCTCAAGCTGCGCGGCATCGAAGCCCGCCGCCGGGACACGCCTCCTTTCATCGCCCAGACCCAGCGGGCGATCCTGCGCATCCTGGCAAAGGCTAAAACGCTCGAGGCGGCGGAGAAAAAGCTGCCGGAGATCCTGGCGCTGCTGCGGGCGCGCCTGGCCGCACTCCAGGCCGGGCGCTTGCCTCTGGAGAGCTTGCTGGTGGCCCAGAAGCTCAGCCGCACCCTGGACGAATACCGTACCCTCTCGCCGGTGGCGCGCGCCGTGGCGCAGCTGGAAGAGGCCGGCAAGTCCGTCAGCCCCGGGGAGCGGGTGCGCTTCCTGTACACGCGCGGCGAACCGGGCGTGTACGCCTGGAACGCGCCGCCCCCGCCAGTCCCCGCGGTAGTAGATGTGGAGCGCTATACCGAGCTGCTGCTGCGCGCCGCCAGCAGCGTGCTGGAACCCTTCGGCCTGAGCCGGGGGCGCCTGGACCACTGGCTGTTGAGCAACGCGGCTTACGACGCGCCGCCCGGCCGCCTGCCGCCCGGGGAGCCTGTTCCGCAGGGCAAGCCCGCCGTCCTGCCCCTGTGGCGCTGCCCGGCACCGGAGGCCGCGGACCTGTTCCAGACCAGGCAGGTCTGGACGATCGGCGGGTAGCGCGGCGGCAGACCTTCAACGCGTCACCGCAGATTAGTGACAAAAATCCATTGACCCGCGAGGCAACGCTGGGTAGAATCAGATAGTAGCGCGTTACGCACAGCGAACCAGCCAGGATCAATACTTATGCCGATTTATGAGTACGTTTGTTTGGATTGTTATACCGAGTTCGATGCCCTGCGCCCGATGAAGGACGCCGACGAGCCGATCACCTGCCAGAGCTGCCAGGGCGAGCATACCTCGCGCAAGCTCTCGGTTTTCTTCGCCCACAGCAACGGGCGCGTGGTGACCCAAAGCGCGCCGAGCTGCGCCGGGTGCGCCGGAGGAACCTGCGCAGGCTGCAGGGTGCATTAGCTTTCCCCTGATAAGAAACAAAACGCCGCCTGGAGCACAGGCGGCGTTTTCCGTTTACCAGTTTCTCTAGGAGATCAGGGCGTCGAGATCTAATTGACCCAAGAAGTGGACGTAAGTCAGCCTATGGAAGTTGTTGGCTAACTTGCGATCAGCTGTGACCAAATGGGCGCCTAAGAGGTCCGCTAATGCGGCGAAGACACCATCGTAAACCGTAGTTTCGCACATCTTTGATAATTCCACCGCCCTGCTTAATAAGCCAACAGTGGGAGAAAACCACTCGAAACCAAAATCAAACAGACTGCCGATTGCAGCCTGGAGTTGATCGATGGTCAGGTCCTGCTTATATTTCAATACGTTGGCGAATTCATAGGCGCATAAAGAGGGCACAAACAAAGAAAACTGCCCTCGTAAATAACCGTCCCGCAGTAAAAGTGCTTGATCGGCGAGGACTTCCTCCTGGCGAAACCATTTCAGGATCACCGAAGTGTCTATAACCAGAGCGCTCGGCATGGCAAGCCTTCTAAACTATCTTAGGAAGCGCCATGATGCGACTCCCGCCAACGACGCAATTCCGCGGCGCTGTCCTCACCGGCGCCAGGAGAAATACGCGCCAGCGCATCTTGAACCCTCACTGCGGCTTGAACTACGGGATCTTCTCCAGGAGGGCGCGCCCTTGCCCGCGCGGCTATGTACAGGCGCATCGCTTCACGCAAGAGTTCGCTGCGACTGCGCTGCTCTTCCGCAGCGATGCGGTCGATCTCCTTTAGAAAATCCTCGGGGAAGGAAACCATTACTTTGGTGGCCATGATCAACTCCCATCCTTAGGATATCCTTATTATATCCTGAAGCAATACCAATGACGAGAGTTGTCGCGTTGAAACGATCAGGCGTGCTTCAGAGATTCGGACCCGTCGAAAGCACTACGATAGCCTCGAACCGCGATCGGTTGATCAAAAACCCCAAGCGCCGGGATATTACCTGGCTACAGGCTATTTACAGCTCGATAGTGTAATATTCGTTCCGTCCAGAAACGATCAGGTCCTCCGTGCCCGAATTGTCCTCAGAAGCTTCCTGACTGGAAAACATGGCGTTCCTGAACTGTTCAACGGCTGCCAGGCTTTCATGGGTCGTTTCCATCACCACCGTAAAGAACGGCCCGCTGATGTCCGTCAATATCCTCGGTTTCAATGATTTAGCTTGATCCTCTGTCAGACCATTGAGCGATTCTTTGAACGCCGCGACCAGCTCGTCCGCTTTACCAATCTTTGCTTGAAAAACCGTCCGGAACAGAACCAACTCGACCTCCTCGAAAAGGGTAGCTGCACTCCACATAGCTTCGCCCAGGTTGTTCCCAGAACGAACCTCACCAAGTAGAGTCCTCTGAAGTTGATTTAGCAAATCAATCAGGTGGGGCGCCAGTTTTCCGACCTGGCTCACTCTTAATCTATCACAGAAAGTGAGAGAGTGGCGTTCAATAATTCAAGATCAGCAGCTCGGTGACCGGCCCGCGGCCCGCGGCGTCGCGGTTGATGTTGCGGCTGGCGGTGACCCGTTCGAGGTGAAAACCGCGATAGGCCTCTTCGAAGAAATCATCCTCGGGGTCGACGTTGTGGGGGTCGGCGTTGCTCAGCATCAGGCATGCGCCGGCCCGGTGTAGCCGGCGGTAGAACTTCGCCAGGCGCAGCTGCTCCCGGTCATCGAAGACGTGGGTGGAGTAGGTGGTGAAGCTGGCTGTCTGGGTCAGCGGGCGGTAAGGAGGGTCGAAGTATACGAAGGTCTCGTCGTCGACGCGCTCACCCACCTCATCGTAGTCGCCGAAGCGCAAGCTCACCCCTTGGAGGGCGCGAGACACGGCGCGCAGGTTCTCGGCATCGCAGATCTTCGGCCGCTTGTAGCGCCCGAAGGGTACGTTGAACTCCCCCTTCGAATTGACCCGGAACAAACCATTGTAGCAGGTGCGGTTGAGAAAGATCAGCTGGGCTGCCCGCTCGATCCAGGCCGGCTGGTAAGCCTCGAAATCGATGGCGCCCAGCGCAGCGTTGAAGCGCTCGCGCGTGCGATAGTAGCGCGCTTTGCGGGCGGCGTGCTCCAGGGGCAGGTATTCACCCTGCAGCTCCGCCAGTCGTTCGATCAAGGGCTCGACCCGGCGCTGGATGGTCCGGTAGGCCAGGATCAGCTCCCGGTTGACGTCAGAAAGCAGGTACTCCGCCAGCGGATAGGTTCGAACAACGTAAAAGAAGACCGCGCCGCTGCCCACGAAAGGCTCGACGTAGCGCCGCAGATCGCCGCGTTTCAAAGCCTCCGGCAGGTGAGCGTCGATCTGGGCGAGCAGCTGGCGCTTGCCCCCGGCCCATTTAAGGAACGGCCTGGCAGGAGGATAAGTCAGTGGATCAGGCATGCCCATAACCTTCGATCAGCCCGACGGCCCTGGAAACACCGTCTTCTGCGGCGAGCAGGCGGCCTAACCCGGCGGCGCGCAGTCGCATACCCTCGTCGGCAGCCGCGCCGCTGATAGCAACCGCCAGTCGATCGACGGTAAGACGCTTGAATGGCAGCGGTCTGGGTCCCACGCCCAGGGCAGCGACCCGATCGCCCCAAAAAAACTGGTCGAACAGTATGGGCGTCACCAGGGAGGGGACGCCGGCGCGCAGCGCGAGAGCCGTCGTGCCCGAACCGCCGTGATGGACCACCAGCGCCATGTGCGGGAACAGCCAGTCATAAGGCGCATACTCGAGCTTGTAGGCGTACTCGGGCAAGTCACCCTCGCCAAGCCCGCCCCAGCCGGCGTGCAGCACGCCGCGCATCCCGGCGCGCGCCAGGGCAGCCAGGATGATCTGCGTCGCGCCGGCCGGATCCGGCAGGGGCATGCTGCCGAAGCCGATGAAAACCGGCGGTGTTCCAGAAGCAAGGAATTCCACCAGGTCCGGTGGAGGCTTCCAGTTTTCCTCTTTCGGGTACCAGTATCCGGTGAGGTGGATGTGCTCTCCCCAGTCCGGCGGCCGCGGCACTACGTGGCGGCTGAAACCATTCAACACCGGGAAGCGGTGGGCGCCCAGCTGGTCGAAATAACCCCGGACCGGGCTGGGCGGCAGACCGAGCGTCCGCCGGCGCCAGCGGTTAACCGTTGGGCGGAACAACTGCCAGCCGAGCTGCCAGGAAAGCGTATAGGTCAGCCGGTTGTAGCCCGGCAAAGGCAGCTTCGGCATGCCCATCATGGCGAAGTCGCGTGTCGGCCACAGCGGTATGACCGCCGCTATCAGCATAGGCAACTCGTAGCGTTCGGCCAGATCGTAGCCGAAAAGGGCCATGGGCAGCTGGTTGACAATCAGGTCGGTGTCCCCCAAAATCGGCGCCGACAGATCCTGGGCGTAGCTCTCCGCCAGCGCGCCGAACGAGCGGACCGTGCGCAGCATCTGACCGCCGCCCTGAGCAACCAGGGACCTGGGGTCGCCGCGCAGCGGGAAGATTTCCAAGCCGTGGGCGGTTGCCAAGGGGGCAAAGCTCGCAAAGGTCGCCAGCCGGACGCGGTGCCCCGCCGCGACCAGCCCCCGCCCCAGGACGGCGTAAGGCAGGATGTCTCCGTGCGAACCGAGGGCCAGGATGGTGATATGCATCAGGCGTGCAGCTGCTCGAGCAGCGCCAGCTGCAAGGTGGGTTCGATCCAGTCAGAAATGGCTAAAGCCTCCGCATCTCCTTGACGGCGAAGATTTGCTCCCGCTCATCCTGTAGATAGGTGAGCTCGAAGCGCCAACCCTGTCCTTCAGCATCCCAGATAAAACGGTTGGTGAAAGGCCCTTCGTCGTAATCGAAGAGGAAAGCGATAGTATCCCCTTCCAACTGGCCCACCCCCGCAATGCAGCGGTCAGGTACGCCGGAGGTATCCAGTAAATGCATGATGTAGCGGTCGCTCGGCTTGTTATAGCCGATGAAGTAGACAGCTTCGTAAGGCAGCTGGCCGTCTGGAGCCAGCAGGGTGGACTTGAAGCGCATCTCCAGATACAACCCACTCAAAGCCCAGCGGCATTCGACGGTCTGGCGCAGGGGCGTGGCGCCCATCTGGCCGGACAGATCCCAAGAACCGACCAAATTAGTTAAGAACTCTTTGTCTTCAGCCACGTGGTTACTCCCTCACTTTAAAGCCTTGCCGAAGCGCGCCAGGAAGCCTTGCAACCGCTGGCGTTCGCCGGGCAGGTCTTCGTGTTCGATCTGGACGATATGCCCGTCCGCGCCAAACGTCAGGCGCTGGCGCGCGTGGTGTATGTGAGTTTCCCCGGCAAGTGTCAGGATGTCCTCATAACCCACCCTGACCGTGTTTCCATCTATGGAGAGCACCTGGCTGGCGTAGGCAACGCCGTCAAAGAGCGCTTGCGCCGCCCGGCTGGCCTGCTGATAGCTCTCCAGGACGGCGTCCGGGCCGTGGAGGGTCTCTCCCCGCACGTGGTAGCGGCAATCCGGAGCCAGGTAACGGCGGGCCGC
>CAYNWK010000022.1:9536-30837 GCA_964400875.1 uncultured Anaerolineaceae bacterium
CCCAAGACCGTCATCCCCAGGGTCACCAGGCTCAACACGAGATCGCCGAAACCAACCCGGGGAGTGATGGTTTCTTCGTCAATCTCGAGTTCCTCCTCCGGAGCGGCTGAGCGCAGCTGCTGACCTTTGTGAGCATAGCCTGCCGCGACCGTTTCGGTAGCCAAGCCGGAACCGCTGCGTACGAACCCGCCAAAGCGGACCGGCAGCCCGACCGCCAGGTGGAAGTCCGGGTGATCCTGCAGCTGGAAGTGCAGGTGGGGCTCGGTGGAATGCCCGGAGTTGCCGCAGCGGGCGATCGCCTGGCCGCAGCTGACCTCGTCGCCGGCCTTGACCAGGCAGCTGCCCTCTTTGAGGTGCGCCAGCAGGCTGTACTTACGCTCGGCGTGGCGGATCACCACGTAATTGCCGCGTAGGTCCCGCGTGCTCCAGTCGATCCAGCCCGATCCCGGGTTGGCGTGGTCGGCGATGTTCGTCCGCACCTCGACGACGGTTCCGTCAGCAGGCGCAAGCACCGATTGATTGAAGGCCCGGTAATCGGCTAACTTTCTTCCTTCTCCTATGTGAGTCACACCGTCCGGCCCGGCGATCAAGAAATCGTACGCATAGCGCTGGGCGATCAACCCCCAGGAATGGGACTCGCGCGGCTCGACGCCGCCGTTGATCGCTTTCCACTGACCTTCAAAGGGCAAAGCAAGCACCAAATCCTCCTCCGTGAAGCGCTCCGAACGGAGCAGCCAGCGAAATAGAGCAGCGACCTGCCCGGCGACCTGGTAGATGGACTGGCGCAGGCCGAAAGGGTTGGCGACCGACCAGATAAAAGCTGAGAGAAAGTATTTGAGGTAGGCGAACAAGGTAAGGCGCCCCGGCGGGTGGACTACCGGCTCCGGTTGGCGATGATGACGCCAAACAGCAAGCCGACGGCTATGCCGATCGCCAGCCAAGTCGCCAGGTTATCCGTGGCTGCTCCCAGGGCTGCTCCGACTCCGTCGCCGAGCGCGAGGCCCAGCCCGACGGGCGGCAGCAGGCGGTTGCCCGGTCGTTTTTCGGGTGGTTCGTAGGACATAAAAAAGTTCTCCTAAACTAATCCGCGGTGGAAGCCGGCGCCGGCTCCAATCGAGTGGTTTCGGAGGGGGCCGGGCTGAGGATGCTCAAAGCGACAACGCCCAGCACACCGGCCAGGATGGAGGCCACCAGAATGGCGAGCTTGGCGGAAGCCAGGATCTCCGGGTCGGTGAAGGCGGCGTTGGCGATGAACAGCGAGAGGGTGAAACCGATCCCGGCCAAAAAGCTGGCGCCTGCCAGCTGCTTGAAATGCAGGTCGCCGGGCATCTCTGCGATCCCGGCGCGGATGGCGATCCACGAGAGCAGGGTGATGCCCAATGGCTTGCCTACGACCAGGCCGGCGATGATCCCCAGGCTGACCGGGCTGAGCAAACCCTGGAACGCGTCAGTGTTGATCGCCACGCCGGCGTTGGCCAACGCAAAGATGGGCAGGATCAGGTACGTAGACCAGGGGGTCAGCTCCCTTTCCAGGCGCTGGGCGGGCGACTGCAGGCGTTCCAGGATGGTTTCCAGCTTTTGCACGATGGCCGGCTGCCGCAGATATTCTTCTTCGGCAGCGTATTCGAACTCCTCGACGACGGTTTTCACCTGCGCCAGCAAGGGGCGCGTGTTGGGTGGGCGCCGGGTCGGGATGGTCATGGCCAGCAGCACTCCGGCCAAAGTTGGGTGCACGCCGGAACGCAGGAAGGCCAGCCACAGGCCGATCCCCAGCAGGGCGTAAGGAATGGGATGGTAAACTCTCGCCCAGTTCAACCCGCCAAGCGCGACCAGGAACAAGGCTGCCACACCCAAAGCAAGCCAGGAGATCTCCGCGGAGTAGAAGATTCCGATCACCAGGATCCCGCCAATATCGTCGGCGATGGCCATCGCGGTGAAGAAGACTTTAAGCGACAGAGGCGCGCGCCCGCCCAAAAGGGTCAGAATGCCCAGGGTGAAAGCGATATCGGTCGCCATGGGGACCCCCCAGCCGTGGCTCGTCTGGCTGTTCCCCAGGTTGAAGAGGGCGTAAAACAAAGCCGGCGCCAGCATGCCGCCGACGGCGCCCATGATCGGCAGGGCGGCTTTACGCGGGCTGGCCAGCTCGCCGCTGCGCACCTCGCGCTTAATCTCCAGACCAACGACGAAGAAAAAGATCACCATCAACCCGTCGTTGACCCATTCCAGCAAGTGCTCCTCCAGGTGCATAGAACCCAGGAAGACGCCGAGCTCGGTCTCCCACAAGTGCAGGTAGCTCTGCGCCATGGGTGAGTTGGCCCAAAACAGGGCGATAATCGTGGCGATTAACAACACGATACCGCCCGAGGCGGACAGGCGGGTGAACTCCTGGGCCAGCAGGCTGATCTGCACGCCGAGGGGTTTTTCGCTCGCTTCAATCAGCGATTCGAGATCCCAGGCGCCATCGTAGCGGACGCCATTGATGTAAAAGGTCGGGGTGCCGTTTACCCCGCTGCGGACGCCGCTCCTAAAGTCCTCGCGCACCCGCCCCTCGTAGGTGTGTTCCTCCAGCTCGCGCCGGAAGCGATCCAGGTCCAGGCCGATCGCGGCGGCATGCCGGAGCAGGTCGTCAAAGCCGAGCTCGTCCTGGTGGGTGAAGAGCTGGTGATTCATCTCCCAAAATTTCCCCTGCGCGGCCGCGGCCTCGGCGGCTTCCGCAGCCAATGCAGCATGAGGGTGCTGGCTGCTGATGGGAAAGTGACGATAAACGATGGCCAGGCGGTCGCCCATGCGTTCTTTCAATTCCTGCAAGATGGGGTGGACTTCCTGGCAGTAAGGGCATTCATAATCGCCGTATTCGACCAGCACGACCGGTGCGTCGAGCGAGCCTTTGAGATGGTCACGTTCGCCGATCGGCAGCGTCAATTTGGGGGCGCTGTCTTTTTCCATCATTTCTCCTTCATGGTGAGATTTAATCCGCCAAACCTTCCAGGGCCCGGAGGATGCCGTCGGCCCCCGGATTGACCCCGCGCGGCGAGAGGTAGCTCCAGGCGATCACCCCGTCCCAGTCGATGACGAACAGGGCGCGTTCGCAAGTCTGGCGTTCTTCGTCGAAGACTCCGTAACGCCGGGCGACCTCACCCAGCGGGTCTGAATCGGCCAGCAGGGGAAAAGCCAGGTTGAGCTCAGCCGCATAAGCAAGGTGGGACTCGAGATCGTCCACGGAAATACCCAGCAGCTGGGCGTCATATTCCTCGAACATGAACAGCACCTCGTTATACAGGCTCAGCTGGCTGCCGCACACCCGTGTGAAATCGCCCGGATAGAAGGCCAGGATGACCCGCCTGCCAGCCAGATCACCCAGCTGGATCGAACCGTCGGTGGTGCTGGGGAGCTTGAAAGCGGGCGCTTCGCGTCCCGCGGGTAGGGGTGATTCAGGGTAAGCGTTCATGCTAAATTTTATCCTCGCGGAAATAAAGAAACAGCGGCAGGCTGAAGGACAGGCCCACCAGCATGGTCGCCAGCAGGTAAACCCACCAGTTGCCCATGCCAAGCCGGCGTGCTTCAGCCCAGGAAAAGACCAGGAAGACCAGGGCGGAAACCAGCAGATCGGCGGCGAAGAGCTGTCCGATCTGGTTCGACAGGAAGCGCTCGAATAATACGCCCAGCTCCGGGCCGCTGCCAAGCAGGTAAGCGCCGATGACAGCATAGGCCAGGATGAAGCCGAGTACGGCAAGGATCAGGTAGATTCGTTTCATGGTAGTCAACTCCGCGATGAATGCTCCCGGCGCCCTGGCAGCTTGCTTGAGGGATGAGTTAAATCATCTAGAAAGATCCGGCGCCGCTTACCTCGGCCGCGGCTCAACCAGGTAGTGGGCTTCGTACGAGCCCGTCGGCGTGTAGCCCAACTTGAGCGCCAGTTTGGCCGATTCCGGGTTGGCCGCGTCCCAGTGAGGTTCGGCGCTCCGCTTCAGGCACCATAATAGCAAACGCGCCGAGAGCAGCGTGGCGATGCCCTGCCGGCGATGCTTCTCTTCGACGTAAACGCTGATCTCGATCCCGCGGCTGCACACCAGGGAGGAGAATGCCGCTCCGATGGCCTTGCCATTCTTCTTTAAGTAAAAACCTACGCCGCGGGCGATGAAATCCTGGGCCGAATCGAATTCGGAAAAATCGACGAAGTGCTCCTCACCCCACAATTCGGAGACGAAAGCCAGGTCCATGGGGTGAGCCTCGTCCTGGAAAGCCGAAGCGGCGACGATACGCTCCAGCTTCTTGGCGGAGAGATTCGCCGAGGAGAAGCTGTAGCGGTCGACGCCATTCAGCCGTCCGGCGAAGAGGCTCTTGGCGCCCTCAATCCATCCAGGCGCTGAGGGCATGAACAGCTCGTAGGGCTTGATCGTGCCCAGCATCGCCCAACCGCCAGGGGATAGATACTCCCCGGCGAAGTAGAAAAAAGGACCGGCAGCGATCTTGTAGGCGGTTGGGTCTTCCAGGTCGTCCACGTAAGCCCGGCCCATCTGCCCCTCAATGACGCAGTCGATGGAGAGGTCTACCCGAGGGACGTTTCGAAAGGCATGGGCCAGGTTAATGCGGTTGGCTTTGTTCAAGGATAACTCGATCACGCCCGGTTCCTCCTTAACATTTGGCTGAACAGCTCAACCACGCTCAAGCCGACCACGAGCAGCGCTAAAATCCACAATGCGCCTACTCCAAGCGGAGATAAGTTTAGATCGCCAAAAGCCAACCAATAAATCAAAGCCAGGCCTCCACACAGGTTAATGCTGACAGCCCCACCCAGGCCTAAACCTACCACTGCGAGCGGCGGGCGATAACGTTCAATTAATAAGGCGATCCCGATCCCGAAAAGCACCGCGCCAAGGATGTTGGCGTAAAATGCGCTCTCTCCACCGGGGACCCCCAAGGCGTTCACAAGGGCAGATGGGAACAAAACCAAGAGCGCGCCCAGGGACAGGTTAATGAATCCATCGATGGTAAAAAGTATTTTCTCCATGATTCGCTCAAAGCATCTTCATTTTAGTATAGCTGGACGGTGGTGGTTGCTCGGGCTGCGCCCGACCCAACACCCCCAATTTTTCTTAATCTACTTTTGAGCAACGGCGATCAGACGTTTCGCATTCATATCGTAGGCGTTGCCGTCCAGGTCTCCGTACAGCCGGACCCGCTCGAAACCCGCCTCTCGCAAGCGGTCTTTGAGCTCCTGGCCGGAATAAATCGTGTGTTCCAGCTGAAACGCCGTCGCCCGGCCCTCTTTTAGCAGGATCCACTCGTTCTGGATGCGGCTCCAATCGTCAACGATAGCCCGGCGTTGAACCATCAGGGCGCCGTCGGCCAGTTCTTCGGAGTTGGTTGCCTGGAAATGCTGGGCGAGCCATTCCTTGCCCACCACATCGATCACCAGGCGCCCGCCAGGCTTGAGGCTGCGATGCAGGTTGCGCAACACCAGGCGGTCATCGTCTCGATCTTCGAAATAACCAAAGGAAGTGAACATGCTCAACGCCAGGTCAAAGGCCTGAGGGCGCACGAAGCGGCGCATGTCCGCCTGAATCCATTCAACCTCGACCCCGGCGGAGGCGGCGCGCTGGCGCGCCTTATCCAAAAGATAGGGGGTGAGGTCCACCCCGGTCACCTGATAGCCGCGCCCGGCAAGCAAGACGCTGTGCCGGCCCGGGCCGCAAGCCAGGTCCAGCACCGCCCCACCCTGGAAATCGACCAGATGAAGCAGCTTCTCGACCTGTTCTTCGGCGAGCTCAAGATTACCCTCCGAAAACATGTAGGGATAGAAAGTGCTCCAAAAGGATTCATCTTCAAACCAGTCTCCCATCCCGCCTACCCTCCTTAACTCCGCTCTACCGCCCGTCGGCTGACGCCTGATTAAGTTCGCAAAGGCCGCCTTCCAGGCTGTGGAAAACTCCCGAGTAGAAGTCGATCTTCTTTTGCCCTGCCCGCTGTTTGCGCCCAGTTTTGGACAATTTTAATCATAACCGATCTTGAGCCGGGGATTAAGACACCTGCTATAATGATGCCCGGCAGGCGGACTGCATCCATACGGCGATCCGCCTGCCCAGGCTTCCTTACCTGGAGATCCATGTGACCGCAGGACAAAATAACCCGCCAAAACCCGTCGGCTACCTGGCCCTGGTACGCGGCAACGCCAACTACCGCCACCTGTGGTTCGGCCAGATCATCAGCCTGTTCGGCGACTGGTTCAACCTGATCGCCTCCGCCGCGCTGATCTCGCAGCTGACCGCTTCCGGGCTGGCGGTGGGCGGGCTCTTCGTAGTGCGCATGCTGGCGCCTTTCCTGATCAGCCCGCTCGCCGGGGTAGCCGCGGACCGCTACAACCGCAAGTGGCTATTGATCCTGGCGGACATCTCCAGAGCGGTGGTAGTCTTGGGCTTCCTGCTGGTGCGCAAGCCGGAACAGGTCTGGCTGCTCTATACACTGACTGCTATCCAGCTGGCCATCAGCGGCGTTTTCTTCCCGGCGCGCAACGCCATCCTGCCCGACCTCGTCTCGCGCGGCGAGCTGGGCGCGGCGAACGCGCTGAGCTCCTCGACCTGGTCTGTGATGCTGTCCATCGGCGCGGCGCTGGGAGGGCTGGTCGCCGGCCAGTGGGGCATTTACCCGGCCTTCGTGGTCGACTCGCTCACCTTCGTGCTCTCCGCGGTGCTGATCTCCGGCATCCGCTACCGTTGGGAACCCGCCATGGAGGCCGATACCAGCATTCGCGCCGGCTTCCGCCAGTACGTGGACGGTCTGCGCTACCTGAAAAATGAGCTGGACATCCTGTTCATCGCCCTGCACAAAGCCGCGGTGTCGCTGACTATCAACGGCGCGTTCCAGGTTATCCAGGTGATTTTAGCCGAGCAGGTCTACGTGATCGGCGAAGGCGGCGGCACCAGCCTGGGACTGCTCTATGCGGTCGCCGGGGTGGGCACCGGCATCGGGCCCATCGTCGCCCGCTGGTTCACGGACGACCGCGACCGCCATCTGCGCGCCTTCCTGGCTTTGTCTTACCTGCTGACCGTGATCGGCATCGCCATCACCGCCCCGCTGGCCAGTTTCGGCGTGGTGCTGTTCGGCACCTTCCTGCGGGCTTTCGGCGGCGGGATCAACTGGGTCTTTTCCACGCAGCTGCTGCTGCAGCTCGTCCCGGACCGGGTGCGCGGCCGCGTGTTCTCCAGCGAATTCGCCATGTTCACCCTGGCCAACGCGGCCGGAACCGCGGCCGGAGGTTGGGCGCTTGACAGCACTTCCCTGGGGATCAGCACCCTATTGTGGTGGCTGGCGGGGCTGACCCTGATCCCCGGGCTGCTCTGGGTTGCCTGGCTCACCACCGGGCGGCGCGCGCCACCGCTGCCGCAGGACGAAGACCGGGAGCAGCCGTTGAAAGCTCCGGCGGACGCCGGCCAGCTCGCCGCGGAGGACTAAATCTGACCGCCCTCTTAACTTAAAGGTAGAATAAGGGGAACGAAACGGCCAAGTGATCCGTCTTTAAAAGTATGCGACCCGCACAACAGCCTACGCCCCCGGCACGAACGCCTCCTTATTACCCCGGGAAACCGGCGCAGCAAGCGCCGCGCCGCCCGGGGATTCTGCGCGCTGGCGCGCTGGACGTGGCCGCCAACATGGCCAAGCTGGCCATCCTGGCCGGGCTGCTGTTCTTGCTGGTTGCGCCTTTTGTCGGCGCCCTGGGATTCTATGCTTACTACCAGGCTAACGGGCGCATCCTGCCCGGCGTGCGCGCCGGCGAGACGCGAGTCGGCGGGCTGAGCGTCTACGACGCCGCCGTGCGGCTCAACTCAAACTGGAACCTGGAGCGGGATATCGTGGTCGGCGTGCTTTCCGGCGATCAGATCCAAACCCTGCCGGTGGCCCCGGCTGACCTCGGACTGACGCTGGACTCGCTGCAGACCGCCCAAAACGCCCAGGAGGTCGGCCACGGGCAAGATTTCTTCAGCGAGCTCAGCCAGCTGTACACCAGCGTGCGCAGCGGCTGGGAGGTACCCCTGGAGGTAAATTTCGACCCACAGGCCTCCCGAGCCGGGCTGGAATCGATTGCCTCGGTGGTGGATCAGCCCGCCCAGGACGCCAACCTGCGCATCGAAGGCGGGGAGCTGGTCGCGATTCCGGCGCACGACGGGCGTGTCCTTGACGTCGACTCCGCGCTGGCGACGATCGAAGCCGACCCGCTGGGTGTCTTCCTCAACGGCGCGCTCCCGCTGGTGCTCGAACCGGTCGAGCCGCGCGTGCGCGATGTCTCCGGGGCGAGGGACCAGGCCGAAGCGCTGCTCTCCCGGCAGGTGCGGGTGAAAGCGTACGACCCGATCAACGACGAGCATTTGGAATGGGAAGTGCCGCGCGCAACCTTGGGCCAATGGCTGGCGGTCGAGCCGGGTGATGGTGGCCCGCAGGTGGCTCTCCAGCCGGGTAAAGTGAGCGAATTTTTGGCCGGCCGCAGCGCCGAGCTGGGCGAGGAACGCTATTTAGACGCCGAGGCGGACGCCGGGCCGCTGGCCAAGGCCATCGCGCAAGGAAAGGATCTGACCCTGCAGGTCAGGCATCACCCCACGACCTACGAGGTCAAGTCGGGCGACACGCTGCTCAAGATCAGCTGGCGGGTAGGCATCCCGCTGTGGCGCATCCTGGATGCTAACCCCGGCATGGACCCGGAAAACCTGTGGGCCGGGCGCGAGATCAACATCCCTTCCGTGGACGACCTGCTGCCCTATCCCGTCGTCCCGGACAAGCGCATCGTGATCAGCATCGAGGAACAGCGCTTGCGGGTCTACAAGAACGGCAAGCTGCAATCCGAGCACGTAATCAGCACCGGCATCGACCGGTCGCCGACCCAGCCGGGCGTGTTTCAGATCCAGACCCACGACCCCGAAGCCTACGCCTCCGTCTGGGACCTGTACATGCCTGACTTTCTGGGCATCTACGAGGCCTGGCCCGGCTTCATGAACGGCTTGCACGGGCTGCCCACGCTGTCCAACGGAAAGCGCCTGTGGGATGGCGTCCTGGGGCGTCCGGTCTCCTACGGCTGCATCGTCCTGGACCTGGAGACCTCCGCATGGATATATGATTGGGCCGAACGCGGGGTAGTGGTCGAAATACGTCCTTAATACGAGATGCTAAGCCGCCAAGATATCCTCAACGCCATCACCGCCGCGCTGGAGCCGGAAGATTTCGTGCACGCCCTGTGGGAGGGCGGCGCAGCCGCCTTCGACCGCGTCGATCATTGGTCAGACCTGGACCTGATGATAGCCGTGGACGACGAGCACGTCGCGGAGACTTTCGACCGGCTGGAATCCTGTCTGCGCTCCCTCTCCCCCATCGCCCGGCAGTACAACCTGCCCGAACCGGCCTGGCACGGGCACTCGCAGCGTTTCTACCAGCTGCAGGAGGCCAGCCCGTTCTTGATGCTGGATGTGGTGGTGCTCAAACGCAGCAGCCAGAACAAGTTCCTGCAGCCCGAGCTGCACGGCGATGCCGTTGTTCATTTCGACAAGAGCGGCGTCGTGCAAACGGAGCCCTTCGACTGGCCTGCTTTAAAGGAAATGCTGCGCGCCCGCCTGGAAACCCTGCGGGTGAACTTCGATTTGTTCCAGACGCTGACGCTCAAAGAGATCGAACGGGGCAACGCCATCGAGGCGCTTGGATTTTACCTGGGTTTCACCCTGCGCCCATTGGTCGAAGCGCTGCGCATCCGCTATAGGCCCGCCCGGCACAGCTTCCACACCCGCTACGTGTATTACGACCTGCCCGCAGACGCAGTGAAGCGATTGGAAGACCTTTACTTCGTCGCCGGCCTCGCCGAGCTGCGCGACAAGCAAGCCCAGGCCGAGCGCTGGTTCGACGATACGCTGGCGGCGATCGACCTGGAAGCGATCATCCCTATTTAAGCAAATCCCCTACTCACTCCAATATTTCAATCCTCCCGCTCGAGCCGTCCATGCGGATGTGCTGGCCGGTGGTGAGACGGGTCGTTGCCTGGTGCACCCCTACGACGGCGGGGATGCCGTACTCGCGGGCGACCACCGAGCCGTGGGTCATCATCCCGCCGACCTCCATGACCAGCCCGCCGGCAGTCATGAACAGGGGCGTCCAGGCCGGGTCGGTGCCGTGGCAGACCAGGATCTCGCCGGGCGCGAGCGAAGCGCCGGTCGGGTCCAGCACCACACGCACGCGGCCTTCCACAACCCCGGGCGAGACCGGGCTGCCGGTGATCGTCCCTGAATCATCCTCTGCTGCACCCAATCCCTCGTAAAAAGCTCGCCCGTCGCTGAGCAGCAGGCGCGGGACCTGGGCCCGGCGCATCTCGCGGTCGTAGTCCGCTCGACGCCCTTCGACCAGCGCGGCCCAATCCCGATCTTTCCCCGCGGCCAGGGCACCCAACTCATAGTAATACAGGAAGAAGACATCCTCCGGCTTTTTCAGCACCCCCTCTTGAACCCAGCGCTCGCCGGCCTCCAGCAGGGCCTTGCGGATCAGACCCATGCGGCGGACGATGTAGAACTTGGGCGCCTCGCGCAACCCAGACAGGGCGCGTACCCGCCGCGCCGCCGCGCGCCCCAGCCGAGCCTTCAACCAGCCCAGGCGCGTCGCGCGCAGCGCGTCGACCAGATCCTCGATCGCAGCCTGGGCGCTCTCCGCCCCGCGCCGGAAGACCCGGTCGGGCGCCTGGTTTTCGTCCTCCAATTTCAGGTAGCCCATCAAGACTTGAATGATGTGAGCCGGGTTTTCCCGCCAGCGCGGCCGGCCGATGTCGATCTCGCCCACGCCGCGAAAACCGTAAGCTTCCAGGAAATCAGCCACGGCGCCCTGCGCGGCGAGGGGCAGATCGCCGTCCAGGTAAGCCCGGGATGACTCCTGGACCGAATGCGATTCAAAATAACCCCGCGCCGCTGGGTCGGCGCGCAGCTGGCGGGCTGTCTCCCACAAGCGCAAATCCATCTCGGTGGTAACGTTGTGCGGCAGCCCGCGGGTGACCGCCAGTGCCGACCCGGAGAAGCCACCGCCCGCCTCATCGTCTTCATCCGGGGCCAGATGGCTGAGCAGGTTCAAGCTGGCCATGCTGGCGGCGATGGGGGGGATGAACAGCGGCACCAGGTCGGGGAACGAATCGGCCAGCGCCTCGAACAATGCCACGCGATCGGCCTGGCTGGCATCGGGGCCCCGCACTGATTCGGCCTGCGCCTGAAAGGCAGAGTCCAACCGATCCGTTTGCGCTAAAACCGCAGCGCGGCGCGCCCCTGGAGCCAGCAGCGCCAAAATCACTTTGACGGCAGTGGGCAGCATGAAACCGGCGAGACGCCGCAGCGTGGAAAACTTCCAGCCGCGCCCGCCTGGCCGCAGGCGGGGATCATCCCACAACGCATCCAGCTGCTCGCCGGTGCCCGGTTCGATATAACGCATAAAGCCGCGCCCCAGCCGCCGCCCCAGCGGGTGGCGGATGACAGCGGTCATGTTCCCCCACAGGCGCTCCCCGGCGCGATAAATAACACCCTGCGTGTGCTGGTTGAGCCCGTAGAAGCCAAAGAGGCGCGCCCCGCCGGCGAAGATCATCCGGATGGCGTCCTGTCCCAGCGGGGTCATCGGGTCGAGCATGCCCTGCACCGCGCCGAAGGAGAAAAACACTTTCAACGGCTCAGCCGGAATTTTTTCGGGAAGCGGGTAAAGTGAAGTGATCGCCCGGGACTGCAGCACGGTAAACCGGCCATCGGCCCAGGCCCACTCGATGTCCTGGGGAAAACCGTATTCCGCCTGCACCCGCTGGCCCAGCTCGGCTAACTCCAGGATTTGAGCGTCGGGCAAGGCCTGCTCCTGACCACGATCCCGGTCCGAGGGGGCGACGCCGCCGCCGCGGTCGCCGTGCAGCGCCAGAGCTTTGGCGCCCAATTCTTTTTTGACGATCCGCCCGGCCTGGTGATCGACGACGTAATGGTCCGGCTCCACCTGCCCGGAGACCAGCGCCTCCCCCAGACCGAAGACGGCGTCGATGGCCGATTCGGCCCGCAAGCCGGTCAGCGGGTTGGCGGTGAACAGCACGCCGGAGGCCTCGCTCTCCACCATGCGCTGGACGACCACCGCCAGGGCCAGCCCCTCATGAGGGATATTATTGCGGGCGCGGTAGCCGATGGCCCGCGCCGTCCACAGGCTGCCCCAGCACTTCAGGACCGCCTCGAGCACAGCCCCTTCTCCAATCACGTTGAGGAAAGTATCTTGCTGCCCGGCGAAGGACAGGTTGGGCAGGTCTTCGGCAGTAGCCGAGGAGCGCACCGCCACGGGAGGCTTATCCAGGGCAGCGTACGCCGAGCGGACGGCGCCTTCCAGCGCGGCGGGCATTTTCCCCGCAGCAAAGCGCGCCCGGATGGCATCCGAGGCGCGCTCCAGATCATCCAGTTCTATGGTTCCAACCTGAGCCAGGGATTTCTCGATCCAGGATTCTAGATCATTGGCCCGGACGAATTCTTCGTAGGCGGAGGTTGTGACCAGGAAACCCCCTGGGACCGGGAAGCCAGCGCGCGCCAGGCGGGCCAGGTTGAGACCTTTGCCGCCAACGTTCTCCAACGTAGCATCCGGATCGTCCAGTGGGAGGGTATAGGGCTCTGTCACGACCCACCCATCTTATCATTAATGGAGACTAGATAGCTGAGCTTACTGCGGTTAACACCGACAGCCGGCGTTCCCGCCGGCTGTCACAATGCTCCAAACTCAGGTCAGCCTATAAGCCGCATTCTGTCCGGCATTGGGACTCAAGAGTCCCGCCGGGACGGTCATCTCTCTGGGACGCGCCTCTCGGCGCGCCTCGTGCAGCCTACCCGGGACATGCCCCTCTCATGGAGGGAGGAGACGAGCAGCCTCCCGCTCGCCGGGCGAGCTTTGTCCCTGCTTGGCCTTGCTCCTGGTGGGGGTTGCCTGGCCGCGCCCATTGCTGGGCGCGCCGGTGGTCTCTTAAACCACCTTTTCACCCTTACCGTCGGCTGCGGAAAAACCGCAGCCGCTCAGGCGGTTTGTTTCTGTGGCCCGATCCGGCAGGTTACCCCGCCCCGGGAGTTACCCGGCGCCACGCTCTGTGGAGTGCGGACTTTCCTCGACACCGTCAAGCGGCGCCGCGACCGTCCGGCCAACCTTTCATTTAATGATAACACGAATTACCTATACCAAACTGAATCAAGGGGTAGAGCTTAGGGGATAAGGGCCAGGGTTTTGGTGTCGCGGGCAACATTGCGAATAACGCCACAGCACTGTGCGCATCCAGGCGGCATATTTGTTTCTGAGGAACAAATAGAAACAAACGGGATTGTATTACATAATATTGATAGATAATCGATTTTCAAGGAAAGTGGCGGTGTTCGGGTGAGCAAAGCTCGCCCAAACACCGCTTTTCTTGCTTCAAGCGCGCAAGTCCCAAAATAGCTAGACAAAAACACGGCGATCCTGTAAAATAACGCCCCATAGGTATAGCAATAGGATTTAAGCAATCGGAGGAAGTTTTGGCAAATTCGAAATCTGCGATCAAGCGCATCCGGCAAAACGAAAAACGCCACCTGCGCAACCGTTACTACATCGGCCGCGTGCGCGCTTCGATTAAAGAAGCCCGCCAGGCCCTCGCCAGCGAGTCCATCGAAGAAGCCCGCGCCAGCACCATGAAAGCGGTCAGTGCGCTGGACAAAGCCGCGGTCGCCGGCGTGCTGCACAGGAACAACGCCTCCCGGCGCAAGAGCCGCCTGATGAAGCAGCTGGCTGCGCTGGAAGAAGAAACCGCCTAAGCGGATACCACCCTATCCCCAGCAGACCGCACAGCGGGAGCCTTTGCGCTCCCGTTTTTGCGTTATGATCAGCTGATGTTTACAGAAGTACGATAATGGTACAACCAAGCGATGAGAATCAGTAACACGAATAATTTAGAAAAAATCAGCGTGCATCCGTCCTTATTCGCGAAATTCGCGTTCCATTTTCGCATATTCGGACAATGAGCTTGAAGCAAATTTTCCTCACAGGGCGAACCTGGTCGGCGCTGGCTGCCCTGATCCTGAGCGTCCTGGCCTGCAATTTTCCCCTGGTCAAAGCACAGCCGACCTCACCAGGCCTCCAACCCACAGCGCCCATACCCGCGGCGACCACGGCGCTGCCCTCGCAAACCCCCTCGGAAACTTCCATACCCAGCGCAACCCCGCCGCCGCTCACGCCAACGCCAAACTACCAGCCCCGCTTCGAGCCCGCGGAATGCGCTTTCCCGGTCCCGCCGGGCTACACGCCGGAATGTGGTTACCTGGTCGTCCCGGAAAACCGGGCGCGCCCCGAGGGCGCCCAGGTCCGGCTGCATGTGGCCATCTTCCCCAGCAGCTCTGCGAACCCGCTGGAGTCCCCGGTGGTGCACCTGGCTGGCGGGCCGGGCTCCTCCTCCCTGGGGGTCGCCGGCTACCTGTTCCAACAGGGCATGGACGCCGTGCTCGACCAGCAGGACCTGATCCTGTACGACCAGCGCGGCACCGGCTACTCCCAACCGCGCCTGGACTGCCCCGAGCGGGAAGCGCTCACCCCGGCCCTCCTGGACGGCAGCCTGTCCAGGGAGGAAGCCAACCAGGCCATCGTGGACGCCTTCCGGCGCTGCCACGATCGGTTAGCGAGCGAGGGCATCGACCTGGAGGCCTACACCAGCGCGGCCAGCGCCGCCGACCTGGACGACCTGCGCCGGTCCCTGGGTTACCCGCAGCTGGATCTATACGCCGTTTCTTACGGCACACGCCTGGCCCTGACCATGATGCGCGATCACCCCGAGGCGGTGCGCAGCGCGGTGCTCGACTCGACCTACCCCCTAGAAGTAAACCTGTACACCGCGCTGGCGCCCAACGCGGAGCGGGCCTTCAACGCGCTCTTCGAGGCCTGCTCCAACGACGCCAGCTGCAGCCAAAACTACCCCAACCTCGAGGACGACTTCTACGCGCTGGCTGACCAGCTGAACGCCAGACCGGTCACGGTGCTCTTCACCGCCGGCGGCGCCGAGCAGGAGGCCCGGCTGGACGGCGGACTGCTGGTGGACGTGCTCTTCGTCGGGCTCGACAACCCGGCGGTAGCAGCGACGATGCCCCAGATGATCGAGTCCATCCGCCAGGGAGATTATGCGATCCTGCGGGAGCGCCTGGGGCTGTACTTCGACAACTCGACCGCCCTGGGGATGCAGACCTCCGTGCAGTGCGCCGAGGAGATCCCCTTCAGCCCACCGGCGGAGGCCTTCACCGCGGCCCAGGGCGCCCATCCACAGATCGCCGACTTCTTCCCGGAGAGCGTGCAGCCCCTGTTCACCGCCTGCCAGTCCTGGCACCCGGCGCCCCCGGACCCGGTTGAGAATATGCCGGTCACCAGCGAAATCCCCACCCTGGTACTGGCGGGCGAGCTCGATCCGATCACCCCGCCGGCGTGGGGCCAGGAGGTCGCCGGGGAGCTCTCCCATGCGTTTTTCTACCGCTTCCCCGGGAACGGCCATTGGGTGACGCGCTCGTCGGCTTGCGCCCGCGCGATGGCCCTGGCCTTCTGGGCGGACCCGACCTCCGCCCCACCGGACGATTGTCTTTCTTCCGAAACCGGGCTGAAATTCACTCCCTGACCCCTATCCCCTCTCCCCCGATTTGGTGGGTTCCGGGGCTTCTAGCGGAAAGGCCATCGTTTGAATTACGCCCTGCCCCCGCACGCAACCTGCCACGGCGACTCCGGGCTGCTGACGGGCTGCGTGATATAATCCCAGCGCAAATCAAAACCCAGGTGGAACCCAATGTTCGAGCTCGAACAACAGGCGATCGAAGCCCAAATCCGCGCCTACTGCGACGATAACGGCCTGCCCGCGCCCGAAGCGCTCCACTGGAGCGCCATCCCTTTCGCCGGGGAATGGGGCATGGCGACCTCCTTCTTCCAATTGGCCGCCCAGGAAGCCCGCGCCGGGGCAAAGGTCAATGTGCCGCAGCGCGCCCAGGAGCTGGCCGCGGCCGTCGCCGAGCACATCGGAACACCGCCCGGCTTCAGCCACGTCGAAGCGGTGCGCGGCTACCTCAACCTGTATTTCTCGACCCCTGAATACGCCCGCCGGGTGGTGGACACGATCCACAAACAAGGCGCGGACTTCGGCTGCGGGCCCGACAAGGGCGAGCAGGTCATGGTCGAGTTCTCCCAGCCCAACACCCACAAAGCTTTCCACGTCGGCCACCTGCGCTCGGCCATCCTGGGCGACGCGCTCTGCCGCATCCTGGAGTGCGCCGGCTACCAGGTCGTGCGCGCCAATTACTACGGCGACATCGGCCTGCACGTGATCAAGTGGCTGTGGAATTACATGCAGCGCCACATGGGCGAGGAACCTCCGGAAGACACGACCCGCTGGATGGGCGACCTGTACGCCGAAGCCAACCGCCGGCTGGATGAGAACCCCGAACTGGAAGCGGAAGTGCGCGCGGTATACGCACGCTGGGACCAGGACGACCCGGAAGTGGTCGATCTGTGGAAAGAGACCCGCCAGTGGTCGCTGGACGGGTTCGAAGATATTTACGAAACCCTGGACATCCGCTTCGACCGGGAGTATTCCAACAGCGAGGCCGAAAAACCCGGCAAGCAGGTGGTCGAACAGCTGATCGCCCAGGGCATCGCCGAGGACGAGCGCCCCGACGGGCCGGTGATCGTGCGCATCGACGAACTGCTCGGACTGGAGGCGGAAAAATACCGCGTCCTGGTCATCCTGCGCTCGGACAACACCGCCCTGTACGCGACCGAGGACCTAGCGCTGGCGATCCAAAAGTTCGAAGAGTACGACCTGGCGCGCTCGCTCTACGTGGTGGACGTACGGCAGTCCCTGCACTTCCAGCAGGTCTTCAAGACGCTGGAGATCGCCGGGCACCCCTGGGCCGATCGCTGCCAGCACATCCCCTACGAGCTGGTCAACCTGCCCGGCAACGTGGTGATGGCCTCCCGGGAGGGCACCGTTGTGCTGCTGGAGGACCTGATCCGCGAAGCCATCGATCGGGCGCGGCAGGTGGTGCAGGAAAAGAACCCGGCGCTGGACGAAGCCACCCAGGCGGCGGTGGCGAAAGCCGTCGGGCTGGGCTCGCTGCGCTACCCGATGCTGGCGCGCGACAACACCCGGCTGGTCACCTTCGATTGGGAGAGCGCCCTGGACTTCAACGGCCAGGCCGCGCCGTACATCCAATACGCTCACGTACGCGCCAACAGCATCTTGCGCAAAATGGGCGGCCCGCTGCCGGATACGGTCACGCCGGGCTACGAGTTGAACGCCAAGGAGGTGGCGCTGATCGAGCTGCTCGCCCGATTACCCGGGGAGGTGCAGCGCGCCGCAGCCGAATACAAGCCGCTCCACCTGACCAACCTGGCCTTCGAGCTGGCCCGCGCCTTCAGCGATTTCTACAATGCCTGCCCGGTGCTGCAATCCGAGCCCGAAGTGCGCGACTTCCGCCTGCGCCTGGTCGCTGCCAGCCGCCAGGCCCTGGCCAACGCGCTCAATTTGCTGGGCATCACCCCCCCAGAGGTGATGTGAAGCGCGAAGGTGAAACACAATCCCGGCTGCTGCGTTTATATAAACGCAGCAATTGGGAAAATGGGGGTGTCTAGGCAGACGAAGCCTGCCCAAACACCCTAGATAAATCACTGAAAGGAGCATCCATTCATGCCAATCCGCACGTTGATCATGGGCGCCGCGGGGCGCGACTTTCACAACTTCAACGTCTTCTTCCGGGATAACCCCGACTACGAAGTCGTCGCCTTCACCGCCACACAGATCCCCAACATCGAGGGCCGCCAGTATCCCGCCGAACTCGCCGGCTCCCGGTACCCGCAAGGCGTACCCATCTATCCCGAGAGCGACCTGGTCCAGCTGATCCGCGAAAAGGAGATCGACCAGGTCGTTTTCGCGTACAGCGACGTGCCGCACACCTACGTGATGCACAAAGCCTCAGCCGTGCTGGCCGCCGGCGCGGATTTCCGCCTGATGGGGACCAAGACCACGCAGCTCAAGTCGAACAAGCCGGTGGTCGCGGTGTGCGCCGTGCGCACCGGGTCGGGGAAAAGCCAGACCACCCGGCGCGTCTCCTTGATCTTGCGGGAGATGGGCTTTAAAGTCGCCGCCATCCGCCACCCGATGCCCTACGGGGACCTGGCGAAACAGGCCGTACAGCGTTTCGCCGATTACGCCGACCTGGATGAGCAAGACTGCACCATTGAGGAGCGCGAGGAATACGAGCCGCACCTGGACAACGGCGTGATCGTGTACGCCGGCGTCGATTACGAACGCATCTTACGACAGGCCGAAGAAGAAGTTGACATCGTGCTGTGGGACGGTGGTAACAACGACCTGCCTTTTTACGTCCCCGACCTGCACATCGTGGTCGCCGACCCGCACCGCCCTGGGCACGAAATGAACTATCACCCCGGCGAGGCCAACGCGCGCGCCGCCGACGTCTTCGTGATCAACAAGGTGGACACCGCCTCGGCGGAAAACGTCATCACCGTGCGCGAGAACTTGCGAGGTCTGAACCCGGACGCCACCGTGATCGAAGCTGCCTCCCCGCTCTGCGTGGCCGACCCCGCGGCGCTCCGCGGCAAGCGCGTGCTGGTGGTCGAGGACGGCCCGACCCTGACCCACGGCGAGATGGCCTACGGCGCCGCCTGGATCGCCGCCCGGCGCTTCGGCGCGGCCGAGATCGTTGACCCGCGCCCGTACGCGGTCGGATCAATCCGCAGCACCTACCAGAAATACCCCACCACCGGGGACGTGCTGCCGGCGATGGGCTACGGCGACGAGATGATCGCCGAGCTCGAACATACCATCAAGAACGCCGATGCGGACATGGTCCTGATCGGCACGCCCATCGACCTGACGCGCCTGTTCAAGATCGACAAGCCCAGCCAGCGGGTACGCTACGAGCTGCAGGAGATTGGGCAGCCTACCCTCACGGACGTGCTCAAGGCAAAGTTTGGCTAGAGGCTTCAACATCGCCCGGGCGCTTCGATCGCCTGCTCGACTGAAATCAGTTTTCCCGGGCGAAATGAACGAGTAACGAACGAGCGGCGCTGTGAGGCAGGGTTGAACAGCCCGCACGCGCCGCTCGACGCATCCATGTAACCCTATGCCCTCCTTAAACTGGGATTCGAAAACCCCTCCTAAACCTATTCCCGGTGATTTTAAGCTGGAAAGCCAGGTTTTCCCGCACGGCGACGGCTATCCGGACGCCGACACCCGGGACCGGTTGATCCTGGGGGATAACCTGGCGGTGATGTCGGCTTTGCTGCCGGAATACGAAGGCCGCGTCGACCTGATCTACGCCGACCCACCGTTCTTCACCAACCGCCGCTATCGCGCCCGGGTTGGCCGCGGCGAGGACTCGCGCCGCCCGGAGGAATGGCAGCTCGCCGAGGGCTATCCTGACCACTGGGAGGATCTTGACGCCTATCTGGACATGCTCTACCCGCGGCTGCACCTGATGCACCGCCTGCTGTCCCCCAGCGGGATGTTCTATCTGCACCTGGACTGGCACGCCGACCACTACGCCCGCCTGTTGCTGGACGAGATCTTCGGTCCCAACCGCCTGCTCAACGAGATCATCTGGGTTTACCACGGCCCCTCCCCCATACGCAGCGCCTTCAACCGCAAACACGACACCATCCTGGCCTACACGAAGAGCGACCGGTACACCTTCAACGTGGACGCGGTACGGGAACCGTACAATCCCAACACGGTTAGGACGTTTAAATCCTCCCGCAAGGCCGGCTTCGGCAAGACGCCCAATTTGAAGCGCGGCAAGGTCCCGGAGGACTGGTGGTACTTTCCGGTAGTCGCCCGACTGCACAACGAGCGCACCGGTTACCCGACTCAGAAGCCCGAGGCGCTGCTGGAGCGCATCATCCTGGCTTCTTCGCACCCCGGCGATCTGGTGGCCGACTTCTTCTGCGGCTCGGGCACCACGGCGACGATCGCCGCCCGGCACGGCCGCCGGTTCATCGCCAACGACGGCGTCTGGCGAGCGGTATATACCACCCGCTCGCGCCTGGCAGCCGAAGGCGCGGCGCCCTTTGCGCTGCTGCGCGAGGCGCGCGCCGCCTGGCCCTTGAAACCGATCGGGGAAGAGGCGAAGGATGCCCCGCTTGAATTAACCGAAGAAGGGATTTTACGCTTGATCCCGGACGAGCTGCCCGAGCTGGAGTACTGGGAGGCCGACCCTCATTGGGACGGCGCGGTCTTCCGCAGCGCGGCCCAGGCCGTGCGCCCGCTGCGCAAGGGGGACCTGCCCGGTGAGCTCACTCTGCCGGAGCGGGCCAGGGGTGAGCCGGTCTGCGTACGCCTGGTGGACGTCAAGGGGAGACAGTACCAGGTAGTATTCGATCACAGGTAAATAAAAAAAAACAGCAGGTCGCTGGCGTTTCCATGGATCAATCGGAAATTTGATGGGGTTTTCGGAGGTATTTTCAGACGTCCAGACGGTAGCCGACCCCGCGGATGGTCATCAGGTACTGGGGGTTGCGCGGGTCCTCCTCGATGGCCCCCCTGAGCCAGCTGATGTGCACATCCAAAGTGCGGGTATCGCCGGTGTATTCGGTGTTCCACACGTCCCGGAAGAGCGCCTCGCGCTCCAAGACGTCGCCGGGACGTTTCATCAAAGCTTTGAGCAGAAGGGCAAGCCGCGGGGTGAGTTTCGATTCCCGGTCCTCACAGCGCACCCAGTTGCGTTCCACATCCAAATGGATCGGCCCGGCGTGCAGCATGTTCGCCTCATCGCCCGGCAGCATCGGCACGATACGGTTGACCAGCTTGCGCAGCGTGAAGGGCAGCTCCAGGACGATGTCGGCGACGACCTCATCCACCTCCACCGGGTAGTCCGGGCTGGCGATCAGCAGCACCGGCAGGTTGTCCGCTTCATTGCGCAAAGACTGGCAGATGCGTTTCCCGCTGGTGCGCATAGAGGCTGCGTTAACGACCACGACATCCGGGTCGACTTCAGCCATGCACGCTAAAGCCGCTTTTCCCGTGGAGACAGGTTCGATTGTGTAGCCTTTTTTGCGTAACCCGGGTATAAAAGACGGGCTGTCAGCCCGCTTGCCTTCGATCCAGAGTAATTTCGCCTTCATTTACCCACGCTGCTAAGCTCGGCTATTGAGAGGCCCTGAACTCCCCCCACGACCGGGATACATTTTCGCCGCAGTTGCCGGGATCAGGGAAAAACATTATAACCCAGAACCTTAAATAATTGCAAATTTGCAGCGGTTTTCTAATCTGAGGATA
>CAYNWK010000022.1:30937-36479 GCA_964400875.1 uncultured Anaerolineaceae bacterium
TAACCCAGAACCTTAAATAATTGCAAATTTGCAGCGGTTTTCTAATCTGAGGATATGGGGTGTAAAATAGGTTTGACGCATGTCTTTTTAATGGCAGCCAAAACTCTCCGGCAATCGGCGGGGCCCACCCAGGAGCACCCATGATCGTCACAACTGCAGAACTTTTCGAACTGGCTTACGGCAGCTACGCCGTGGGGGCCTTCAATATCAACAACGCCGAGCAAGCGGTGGGCCTCTTTCAGGGCGCGCTGCAGGCGCAGGCCCCCTTCATCGTGCAGATCTCGCGCGGGGCTCGCAAATACGCCGGGGTGAAGATGCTGGAAAACATCCTGCGCGCGGCTGAAGAGACCTACCCGCAGGCCATCTTCGCCGTGCACCTCGATCACGGCGACGAGGCCAGCTGCTACGACTGCATCGAATCCGGCTTTTATTCCTCGGTGATGATCGACGCCTCTCACGAGCCTTTCGAGCAAAACGTCGCCATCACCCGCCGGGTCGCCGAGCGGGCGCACGCGGCAGGCATCAGCGTCGAAGCCGAGATCGGCATGCTGGGCGGCGTCGAGGAGGACATCGCCGTGGACGAGAAGCACGCCATGCTGACCGATCCCGACGAAGCTGCAGAATTCGTCCGCCAGTCGCAGTGCGACAGCCTGGCGGTGGCCATCGGCACCAGCCACGGCGCCTATAAATTCTCGGGCCGGCAAAGCCTGCACTTCGAGCGGCTGAGCGAGATCCAATCCCGCCTGCCCGGCTTACCGCTGGTGATGCACGGCTCTTCCTCGGTGCCGCGGGAAGAAGTCCGGCGCATCAACGCGGCGGGCGGCGCGCTGGATCCTTCGGCCCGGGGCGTGGATGAAGACGAGTTCGCCACCGCGGTCCCCCTGGGGGTCACCAAGGTCAACATCGACACCGACGGCCGCCTGGTGTGGACGCGGGTACACCGGGAGTTCTTCCGCGATCACCCTGAGGCATTTGATTTCCGCAAGCCCGGCGAGGTCTTCATCCGGGAATACGCCGATTTCATCGCCCACAAATGCGAAAAACTGGGCTGCGCCGGGACGCTGGAAGCGGTACGCGCCGCTCTTGGGGGCTAATGGAGCTTAAACGGCAGGCTGCCGAGCACGCCCTGAAGTACGTCCGCAGCGGGATGGTCCTGGGCCTGGGCTCCGGATCGACCACCACATACTTCATCCGCATGCTGGGCGAACGGCTGAAATTGGGGGAGCTGCATGGCATCCAAGGCGTGCCCACCTCCAAAGGGACGCGCTCCCTGGCGGAACAGCTCGGCATCCCGCTCACCTCGCTGGCCGAGCACGAGCAATTAGATCTGGTTGTTGACGGAGCGGATGAAGTCGATCCGCAGCTCAACCTGATTAAAGGCCTGGGGCAGGCTTTGCTGCGCGAGAAGATCATCGAGGTCCACTGCGCCGAATTCGTCGTGATCGTAGACGAATCCAAACGCGTGCCCCGCCTCGGCTCCCACGCACCGCTGCCGGTGGAGATCCTGCCCTTCGAATGGGAGGCGCACCTGCGCTGGCTGAACAAACAGGGCTGCCGCGCCGCGCTGTGGCGAGAGCCATCCGGCTCCCCGGTGGTCACCGACAACGGCAACTACCTGGCGCGCTGCTGGTTCGAGTCCGGAGCGGGCGGCGCTGGAAGCGCAGACCGGGCCGGAATTCCCGACCCCTACGGCCTAGCAGCGGCGCTCTCCGCCCGACCGGGCATCCTGGAGCACGGGTTGTTTTTGGATATGGCCAGCCGGGTCGTCGTCGCCACGACCGGGGGCATAGAAGTACTGGAGCGTGAACCTTGAGCGTCAAGATCGCCGCCTCGATCCTTTCCGCCGACTTCGCCCGCCTGGGAGACCAGGTGCGGGAGGCCATCCAGGGCGGCGCGGACTACATCCACGTCGATGTCATGGACGGTCATTTCGTGCCGAACATGACCTTCGGCCCATTGATTGTGGCGGCGATCAAACCCATCGCGGAGCAGGCCGGCATACCGCTGGACGTGCACCTGATGATCGAAAAACCGGAACGGCTGCTCGCCGACTTCGCCGAAGCCGGCGCAAACTTCCTGACCGTGCACGTCGAAACCTGCCCGCACCTGCACCGCACGGTGCAGCAGATTCAAGAGCTGGGCGTCAAAGCCGGCGTCACACTTAACCCCGCTACCCCGCTGGCCCAGCTGGAGGAGATCCTGCCCTACGCGGACCAATTGCTGATCATGTCGGTTAACCCGGGGTTCGGCGGCCAGTCCTATATCCCCACCAGCACGGCGAAGATCGCCAGGCTGCGCCGGATGTTGGCCGCCAGCGGCCGGGCAGGCCTGGACATCGAGGTGGACGGCGGCATCAAACCCGGCAACGCCGCCGAGGTCGCCGGGGCCGGCGCCACCGTGCTGGTGGTCGGTTCCGGGGTATTCAAAGGCCGGGGGAGCATCGCAGAGAACATCACCGCACTGCGCATGGGCGCAGCCGGGAAGCTCGCCTAACAATTTTGCATGCAGCGCGTTTTCGCCCGAACCTCCGGTAAAATAATCTCTGCCAGACCAGGAAAACCTATCGAGCAACGATGTACAGAGCGCCTGCAAAATACCCCCCCTACACCCTGATCTACACGCTGATCGGCCTGTTGTTCGGTTTGGGATTCCCGATTCTGGGGACCGGGGTCTCCTTGTGGGAAAACGGGCTGCCGTTTACCCTGGCTAACGCGTTGCTGCTGCAAGCCAGCCAACCCCTGCTGTGGATCATCGACACGGCGCCGTTTGTGCTCTGCCTCGTTGCCTTCCTCGCCGGCAAACGACACACCCAGGTCGCCCGCCTGGCTTCCGAAAACGAGCAGATCGTTTCAGAACGCACCAAGGAGCTGATCGCCGCAAACACGAAGCTGGAAGACGAGATCGCCCAGCGCATCCAGGACGAGATCAACATTGAACGCGCCAAGAAAACCTGGGAGGCGACCTTCGACGCGGTCTCCGAGCTGATCGTCCTCACCGACCGGAATGGAAAGATCGCCCGCTGCAACCAGGCGACCATCGAACGGCTGGACACCAGTTACAGCGAGCTGCTCGGAAAAGAATTCGTCGAAGTATTCTTCAAGGGGAACCCACCCGAAGGATTCGACTTAATGGGCGGCGAGAACACCCTCCAGTTTGCTGTGCTGGAGGGCTGGTACAACGTAGCCATCTACCCGGTCCGGATCGCCAATATCCTGGAAGGCATCATCTACGTCATCCTCGATATCACCGAGCTGGTCGAGGCCCGTCAGGCCGCGGAAGCCGCCGACCAGGCAAAGAGCGAGTTCCTTGCCAATATGAGCCACGAGATCCGCACCCCGATGAACGGCGTGATCGGCATGATCGAGCTGGCCCTCGACACCAAACTGACCTCGGAACAAAAAGATTACCTCGAATCATCCCTGGAAAGCGCCGAAGCCCTGCTAACCCTGTTAAACGACATCCTGGACTTCTCCAAGATCGAAGCCCGACAGCTGGACCTGGAGATCGTCGACTTCAACCTGCGCACTACAGTCGAGAATATGACCCACGCGCTGGCCCAACGCGCCTACGACAAAGACCTGGAGATCGCCTGCCTGATCGACCCCGACGTTCCCGGACTGCTGGAAGGCGACCCGGGCCGCTTGCGCCAGATCCTGGTCAACCTGGTCGGGAACGCCATCAAGTTCACCCAGGAAGGTGAAGTGGTCGTGCGCGTGCAGGTCGAGGAGAAGAGCAAGTCCGACGCCACCCTGCGCTTCTCCGTACAAGATACCGGCATCGGCATCCCGATAGAGCGCCAAACGGCGGTCTTCGAACGCTTTACACAGGTGGACGGCACAACGACGCGCAAATACGGCGGCACCGGCCTGGGACTGGCAATCTCCAAACAGCTGGTCGAGATGATGGGCGGCAAGATCGGCGTGATCAGCGCGGTAGACAAAGGCAGCACGTTCTGGTTCACTGCGGTGTTCCGCCGGCAAGCCGACAAGGTTACCGCGCCCTTATCCCAATCGCCGGAGCTGCTGGACCGGCGCGTGCTGGTGGTGGACGACAACGCCACCAACCGCATGATCCTGGAAAAGATCTTACAGGGATTCGGCTGCCGGCCCCTCACGGTGCCCAGCGGACCAGAAGCGCTCAATGCACTGCACACCGCCGTGCGCGAGGGCGACCCATTCGAGATCCTCCTGCTGGATATGCAGATGCCGGATATGGATGGCGAGGAAACCGTGCAGCGGGTCAAAGCCGACGCGCGCATCAGCGCCACCCGGGTGGTGATCCTGACCTCAATCGGCAGGCGCGGCGAAGCCGATCGATTCGAGGCCCTCGGCTGCGTAGGATACCTGATCAAACCCGTCCGGCAGCAGCAGCTTTTCGACACCCTGCAGAAGGTCGTCAGCCAGGATACAATTCCCGCCAAGCCGGACACCGGCCCGCTAAACCTGCGCGAGGTTCTGCAGGAAGGTTTCCGGGAGAAGCTCCGCGTGCTGCTGGCGGAAGACAACAAGATCAACCGCAAACTGGCCGTGACTTTGCTGGAAAAAGCCGGCATCCCGGTAGAACAGGCCGAAACCGGGAAACAGGTCGTCGAAATGCTCAAAGAGAAATTCTTCAGCGTGGTGCTGATGGACGTGCAAATGCCCGAACTGGACGGTTTCGAGGCCACCCAGGCTATCCGCCAGCTGGAAGGGCCGGCCAGCCAGACGCCGATCATCGCCATGACAGCCCACGTGATGAAAGGCGACCGGGAACGCTGCCTGGCGTCGGGGATGAACGACTACATCGCCAAGCCGATCGATCCAGAGGAGATGGTCGAGAAGATCCTTTATTGGGCCATCCCGGCGGAATCCGAACCCTCCGGCGAGCCCGCCTCGGTGGAGAGCCTGCCGACCGACGGTAAGCCCTCTCCCTCCGCCGATGGATCAGCGCGGGTGGAAGCCTGGGACAATTACGATGAGGCGCCCCCGGTCGAACTGGATGACGCCCTGCCCCGTTTCCTGGACGATCGAGAATTCTTCACCCAAATGTTGGGTGAATTCGTCGCACAGATGCCCGAGCGAATCGCAGAGCTCCAGGAGGATGCGCGCGCCGGCGACGCGCAGGCGCTCTACCGGCACGCCCACACCCTCAAAGGCATGGCTGTCAATTTCAGCGCTGGGCGGCTCTCGGGTCACGCAAGCGAGCTGGAGATGGATGCGCGCCGCGAGGAGCTGGGCCGGGCTGCTCTCCTGATCACCCGCATCGAACGTGAAACCGCCAGCCTGCAGCAATACCTGGCCGCGCTCACCGCAGAAGAGAAGTCCTAAACATAGCCACGTATTTGAGGCGTCATTGCTAGGGAGCGTCAGCGACCGAAGCAATCTCACGCACCGGAGATAGGGATTGCCACGCCGCCTTCGGCGGGCTCGCCAAGTCATAGTTGTTTTTTAGGAGTTACGCACTTGAGGGAGGAAGAGGGGTGTTTTGGGGGGGCTAAACCCCCCCAAAACCCCACACCAAAAATGCCAACAGAGAAAAACCAAAGTTTTTTTGTCGAAAGGGG
>CAYNWK010000022.1:36489-40140 GCA_964400875.1 uncultured Anaerolineaceae bacterium
GTTACGCACTTGTGGGTGTACGTGGGTTGTTGGGGCGGGACCCGCCCCCCCAAACACCCCTCACCTTCTCGGCGAACTGCGTAACCCCTATGTTTTTAGGGCTCAAGGGCCAAATTATTTGGACAAGAAGGCTCCTGTTTGGTAGAATGGGGGTTGTTAAAAAACTGGGCTGAGTCATCATGGCGAATTTCTATGGAGCCCCTGAGATCAGCGCCGAAACGTTGAGCCAGAGGCTGGAAAACAAAAACAACCTGCTGCTGTTGGACGTGCGTGAAAGGTGGGAGCTGGCTTACGCGCGCTTGCCGGGAAAAAAGATCATGCTCGCCCCCTTGAGCCAGCTGGCGCAGCACGGCCTGGCAGCGCTGCCAGCGGCGACCCGGAATAAACAGAAAGAGATCGTCGTGTTCTGCCACCACGGCGTGCGCAGCGCCGAGGTGACCGCCTGGCTGATCCAGCAAGGTTGGGAAAACGTACACAGCCTGGCCGGCGGGCTGAACGCGTACGCCGAACAGGTAGACCCTTCCATCGGCAGGTATTAACCCGCTGCCGGATCGAAACCCTCGCAAACGAGAACCGGATACCTTGATCACCGCAACCAACGAAGCACGCCTGGCGCCGTCGCGGCGCGCCGAATTCCTGGCCGGGGCCCGGGCTGAACTGCCCATCCTGATCGGCGCCATGCCGTTCGGTATGATTTACGGCGTCCTGGCCCTCGGGGCCGGCCTGCCCGCAAGCACCGCCCTGGCGATGTCCGCGGTGGTCTTTGCCGGCTCGGCGCAGTTCGTCATGGCGCAGCTTTTCGGGACCGGCGCGCCGGCCCTGGTGATCGTGCTGACCGCAGCCATCATCAACCTGCGACACGTGCTGTACAGCGCATCCGTGGCGCCCTACACCCGGCAGCTGCGCCCGGCCTGGAAATGGCTGCTGGCCTACCTGCTCACCGACGAAGCTTACGCCTTCGCCATCCTGCACTACCACAAAGAAGAAGCCCCGCTCGCCAACAAACACTGGTACTTCCTGGGCGCCGGGCTGGCGCTGTGGGGCAGTTGGCAGCTCAGCACGGCGATCGGTATCTACCTGGGGGCTGTGCTGCCCGAGAGCTGGTCGCTGGATTTCACACTGGCGCTGAGCTTCATCGCCTTGATGGTACCCGCGCTGAAAGGACGCCCCGGCGTAGCCGCAGCCCTGGCGGCGGGAGTCGTCGCGGCGCTGACCTTCAACCTGCCGTATAAACTGGGGCTGGTCACCGCCACACTGGTGGGCATCGGTGTGGGCTTGTGGGTGGAGGGGGTCGAATGAACACCTGGCCGATCCTGATCGCCGCCGGCGCACTGACTTACGCTATGCGCCTGTCCTTCATCCTGCTCATGGAACGCCTGGAGGTGCCCAGGAATCTGAAGCGCGCCCTGTACTACGTGCCCCCGGCGGTCCTTTCGGCGATCATCTTCCCGGAGCTGCTGATGCCCGGCGGGACCCTGAACGTCTCCCCCGGCAACCCCCGGCTGCTCGCCGGCGCGCTGGCGGTGGTGATCGCCTGGCGCACGAAGAACGCGCTGCTGACCATCCTGAGCGGGATGGCGGCGCTGTGGATTTTGCAAACTCTTATTTGAACTGGGAGGTGGGTCAGGGAAGCGTTGGAGAAATGACAGACAGCACTTGATCAAAAGGGGATTTTTTGTTAGATTGGATTCAGCACTCCTCTGATTTGTTCCATCAGGAAATATGGGAATGCATTCACAATCTTCTCACCGGATACTTGTTTGGTTGGTGCTGATCATCGTAATGGTCCTGCTGGCGTTAGGAGCTTTGAGCAGGCTTCAATCCCGGTTCAACGTTGTCACCGCCCTTCAGTCCCCATCAAATTCAGCCACGGTTACCCCGACAGTAGACTCCCTTACCGTTGGATTCACTACCGAGGTTGTTGAACACGTGGATAGAGGAATGGCAACGCTTAAGGACGTTCCGAAACTTACCGAAATGTACAACCTCACCCACCTGCCTCCACCGTTCACACTTGGTCCCAGCCCCACGCCTGTTACTTATACACCAAGGCAATCTTTCGAGACGGGGATTTTCGACAATCAAGCTGCGCCGCTTTCTCCAATGGGTTATGCGATGTGGAATTATTGGCAAGATATCGTGAATGGTGAAAAAGTCCAGATCTTTGCCGGCGCGAGGCGGGATAACCCCGGCCTGACCTCGGAAACTTCACAGGGAATCGTATTTGTCGCCGCATCCTCCCTAAACGAAATAAACCACAATTATCAACTCTTTGAAGCCCCCATCCACGACACGGGCATTCTGCGCATCACCACCGTCACCGGATATCGCCTGACTCTTGAGGCGGAGAGCGGGGCTGTTCTTTATTTCGATGTACCTACCCGCCGGTTTGTCGATTCGCTGTCCGCCACGGTGAACGCCCCTACAGTCACTCCTTTGCCGCCGGTTACGACGACGCCAACCGAGCAAGAGTTGCCTCCCATATGCCGGACCGATGCGCCTTACCCAGAACCCAACTGCGTGCCGGCAACGCCGTACCCATAAGATTGCGCAAATCAAAGAGTGGAGGAGCTAGCTATAAGGGTTAACGATTTCTAGACCTCGCACCACTTGCCCATCCTGTAAATCTTCTGAGTACAAAACATCGCACTCCCCACGCAGAGCTGCGGCCAAGATGAGGGAGTCGTAGAATGAGTACCTAGATTCAGCCTGAAGCTCCAAACAACTTTCATACAGCGGCAGGTCCGGGTAAACCTGGCACAGCGGGTTCATCACCTGCCGGATATATATTTTGCTGTGCTCCAGGGATAGGGGAACAGAAAATTTTTGGGTGGCGACATTCAGAAATTCCTGGATGACCTGGGTGCTGATGATGCCCAGGCCGGTTCTCAGTCCCTCCTGGATGAGCGTTCTGGAGCGTTCTTTTTTTTCCGGCTGGCGATCATCGAATGAATAGACAAACACGTTCGTATCGATGAAGTATTTACCGCTCATTCATCTCGTCTCGATGAAAAGAACGTCCGGGTTCTACATACTCGAAATGTTCCATCAACTCTGCAAAGGCTTCCGCGCTGCGGGGACGCTCTGCATACTTCTCCAACCAGCGACGAAATTCTTCATTCAAGGTAGTGCCCTCGGCCGAGGCGCGATCACGCGCCCTTTCGATGATCTCTTCCTCCGCGCTGAAGGTAATATTCTTTAACATATCCTACCTCAAACCTTGTTGATACACTACCCATAGTGTACACGAGTGTTCGTGCAATGTCAATCTACAATTCCAATATTGCGCTGACTGTATTAAGCGGTGGGTTACGGGGTTTAAGTTTCTTCGCCGAGGCGCATCTTCAACACGCCCCTTCATCCAGCCTGCTCTTAAGGTTTGAAGCTAAGCGCGGCGTAGATCTCGTGCAGGAAGCGGCTGGGGCGGGCAGCCAGCAGGCGCGTCCCCTCCAGCCCGCAGCGCCCGGCAAGGTCCCGCCAGGTCGGAAATGAAAGCGGGTGCGGCACCCAAGGTTTGCCGCGATCGACGTTGTACTCCACCAGGATGAAGCGCCCGCCAGGGCGCAGATAACCGCTCAGCCGCCGGACAACGGGTTCCTTGGCGCGCTGGAAGTGCAGCGCGTTGGCCATCACCAGGCCGTCCAGCGGGGG
>CAYNWK010000023.1:0-38491 GCA_964400875.1 uncultured Anaerolineaceae bacterium
GGAGGCTGCCAGCTCTTCGACGGTTGGATCGCGGCTGAGCTGCTGCTTGAGCTGATGCTGGATACGCAGCATCTTGCTGATTTGGTCGCCCATGTGCACCGGTACCCGAATGGTGCGACCCTGGTCAGCGATAGCGCGTGTCACTGCCTGGCGGATCCACCAGGTGGCGTACGTGCTGAACTTAAATCCACGGCTGTAGTCGAATTTCTTGGCCGCACGCATCAGACCGATGTTGCCTTCCTGAATCAAGTCCAGGAAGGGTACACCCCGGCCCATATACTTTTTCGCGACGCTGATCACCAGGCGGGAGTTCGCCGTGATCAGGTGTTCGCGAGCAGCCCAACCATCTTCGATCAGGTCACGCAGCTCCTTGCGGCGCTGTTGGGTTACCTTGCTGTCGGCCAGTTCCTCCCGCGCTTCTCTACCGGCTTCGATCCGTTTGGCTAAATCGAGTTCTTCATCGGCAGTCAACAGCGGAATGCTGGCAGCTTCTTTCAGGTACAGACCGATGGTATCACGCGTATCGATGTTTGCCAGCTTATCTTCCTGCACGATATGCTCGATCTCTTCATCTTCATCGCCGTCGAGGCTATCGCTGACGTTTTCTTCCTCTTCATCATCTTCAACGTAAGGAATTCCAGCGCTTAACATAGCTGCGAAGGCTTCTTCTAATTTATCTATATCCTGTTCGGCTTCTGGAAAGAAAGACAGGATGTTATCCAGGGTGACGTAACCCTGCTTGCGCCCCAGCTCAATCAGCCGCGATATCGGGGCTAAATGATCCTCGTCTTCTTCGATAGCCGTTAACAGGCGCTCATCAATTAGTTTGCTCATTTCCTCTCTTCAGTTTCGACATGCGTACATTGGGGTCTCGGATGGCTCTATTATATCACAACCTGTCAAATTTTGCAAATTCTGTGGGGATTCTCCTCATTGGTTTCATTAATTATTGAAAAATGTAAATAAATGCAAATTTCGTAGGGAGACGTGTTGCCGGCGCCTGGAGTCTGGTCAACTCGTGCGAACGGCCTTCAAAACATGGGTTTTCCAAGGATAGAGATTAAAACCGGGACCTGGCATAATGCTCAGATCCCGGTTGATGGCTCGCGGCAGTGTGCGCCGCGGTCAGATGTTGATCGAATGTCCTTCCGCATCGTGAGCAGCTTCCATCAAGGCCTCGCTCAAAGTAGGGTGGATGTGCACATTGCGGGATATCTCGGCCGCGGTCAATTCCATCATTTGCGAGATAGTCAATTCCGGCAGTAACTCGGTCACTTCGGGGCCGACCAGATGGGCGCCTAGAATCTCGCCGTACTTGGCATCGGTGATGAGCTTCACCCACCCGTTCGCTTCACCAAGGCCGATGGCTTTTCCATTCGCCGAGAATGGGAAGCGGCCAATTTTTACCTCGTAACCGCGCTCTTTCGCCTGCGCTTCGGTCATCCCAAAGGAGGCCACTTGAGGGTTGCAGAAAGTACCGCGTGGCATCATCTCGTAATCGAGCGTAATGGTTTCAACGCCGGCAATATTCTCGGCGCAGATGATGCCCATCGCCGATCCGACGTGGGCGAGCATGAGCTTGCCCGTTACGTCCCCGATTGACCAGATCCCGGGTACGTTGGTCGCCATCTTTTCGTCGATCTCGACGAAACCTCTTTCCGTGAGCCCAACGCCTGCATTCTCCAAGCCGATATCACTTGTGTTCGGGGAGAAACCGATCGCTACAAGGGCTTGCTCGGCGTTCAGAGTCTTTTCGCCATCCTCACTCGAGACCTTGACCTCGACGCCGTCATCAGTAGCTTTGAGCGATTCGACTTTATGACCGGTGAGCGTCTGGATGCCGCGCCGTTTGTACGCTTTAGCCAACTCTTTGCTAGATTCCTCGTCCTCCAAGGGGACGATACGGGGAAGCATTTCAACGATGGTCACTTCTGCACCGTAAGAATGCCAGACTGTGGCGAATTCCACGCCTACGGCTCCAGCCCCGATGATCACGACCGACTTGGGCAATTTCTCCTGTAAGATGGCTTCCCAATAGGTGACGATTTTTTCGCCATCGACCTCCCACCCTTTTGGAACCGTGGCATGTGCTCCGGTGGCGATGATGATATTCTTTGTCTTTAGTTGTTTCTTTTCGTCGGATTCATCGGTCACTTCGATGGCGTCCCGAGCTGTGATCACTCCGGTGCCCATATAGACGTCAATCTTGTTTTTGCGCATCAGGAAGCCAACGCCCTTGACCAGGCGGTCGGAGACCTGGCGGCTGCGTTTTACGGCAACAGAGTAGTCCAGGTTCAGGTTATCAAAGGAAACGCCGAACTCTTCGGCGCGTTCCCGTAAAGTATGGGCCAGATCCGCGTTCTTGAGCAATGCTTTGGATGGGATGCAACCCACGTTGAGGCAAACCCCTCCTAAAAACTCTTTTTCAACGATGGCAGTCTTTAAACCTAACTGGGCCGCGCGTATCGCTGCGACATAACCTGCAGGTCCAGAACCGATCACGACAACGTCGTAATCACTCATTTGCTGTCCTCCTTATCGGGTTGGGGTGGATTTCAAGTAAGAGGTTTTGCCCGGTGCATGATAGCAAAGGGGTATCTATGTGTAGCTCAACCATCCCACTAGCTTATCGGGATTATGCCCAGGTCTCCAGAGATTCTACCACCTTAGCCAGGAAGTAATCTGCGATGGCGCCGTCAAGGATGCGGTGGTCGAACGTCAAGGAGAGATAAACCATCGGGCGGATGGCGATGGCATCGTCGATCACAACCACTCGCTTCTGGATTACCCCGACGCCCATGATCCCGCACTGGGGTTGGTTGATGATCGGTGTGGCGAATAGCGATCCGCTGGTCCCATGGTTGGTGATGGTGAAGGTGCCGCCCTTAACTTCATCCGGTGATAGTTTCTTGGCGCGCGCCCGTTCGGCGAGGTCGTTGATGGTGCGGGCAAGTCCAAGTAAGGAAAGGCTGTCGGCGTTCTTGATCACCGGTACGATCAGGCCTTCGTCTCCCATAGAGGTTGCCATGCCGATGTTGATCTCCCGGCGGATCAGGATGCCCTCGTCGCTCCAGGAGGAATTGACAATCGGGAAGGCCTTCAGCGCCGATACAGCAGCAGAGAGAAAATAGGCCGTGAAGGTCAGGTTGACCCCATCTCGGGCAAACGCAGCCTTATTCTCCTGGCGGTGGGCGACGATACGGTTGAGATCGGCTTCCATCACGGTGGTGACGTGCGGAGACGTGTGTTTGCTCTGCACCATGTGTTCGGCGATCGCTTTGCGTACGCTGGTGAGCGGCAGCACTTCGCCCGGCGCTGGACTGGGCGTCTGCCGCGCAGGCAGGGTAGGGGCAGGGGCAGCTTGAACTGGAGTTGGAGCCGGTCCCGGAGACTTAGCCCGCTGCTCAAGATAGGCGAGCATGTCTTTCTTTGTGATGCGGCCCCCACGCCCGGACCCTGGCACGCGATACAGATCCACGCTTTCCTCGCTGGCAATCCTGGCGACCACCGGCGAGATGAAACCAAGTTCCCGATCCCTCCCTGGGGAGGGAGGTTCCACCGCGGCGGGTACCGTTGGGGAGGCGGCGGTTTCCGGTTGGCTGACTTCTGGCTGAGAAGTTTCAACCTCAACCCGAGTTTCAACCGCAGCGCGTTCTGATCCCCCGGCACCATTTCCATCCGGAACCTCCTCTCCAGGTTCCCCGATCCAGGCGAGCAGCGTACCGGCCGAGATCGTCGTACCTTCCGGTACGATGATTTTCAACAAAGTACCGGTTGAAGGGCTGGGGATCTCGGAATCAACTTTGTCCGTGTTGACTTCCAGCAAGGGCTCGTATTCTTCGACCTTTTCTCCTTCAGAAACGAGCCACTTGGAAATCGTGCCTTCATCCACAGATTCGCCGAGCTGCGGCATGATCACTTTCGTCGGCATGTTTCCTCCTGGATTCGAGTGTTGCGGTGTTTGGTTAACAGTTCACTTACCGGGCAGGCGTCCATTGGCTTACAGCTATCGGAGCGTGTCATTTATAGAATATCGGGAAGCTGTCGGGATCGACTTCGTTCATCAATTCGTAGACGGTCTCGAAGATCTGTTCTACGTTGGGCTTGGACCAGTAATCTCCATCCGACCCGTAGGCCGGGCGGTGTTGTGCGCTGGAGAGGGTACGCGGCTCCGAGTCCAGCCAGTAGTAACCACCCTGCTTTTCGATGACTTCCTGTAGCATATAGGCCGTCGTCCCGCCGGGGACATCTTCGTCGGTAAAGAGGATACGGTTGGTGCGTTTTAGGGATTCAAGTATGACACTATTTCGATCGAAAGGTAGCAAGGTCTGCACATCGATCACTTCCGCCTCGATGCCCGTTTGGCTCAACCGTTTGGCCGCCTCCATCACGATTCGGCACATGGCGCCGTAAGTAACAATGGTGATATCGTTGCCCTCTCGCAAGATTTCAGGCACTCCTAAGGGTACGGTGAACTCCCCGATATTGTCCGGCAGACGTTCCTTAAGGCGGTAGCCGTTCAAGACTTCCACGATCAGTGCGGGATCGTCCCCGGCTAATAACGTGTTGTAGAAGCCGGCGGCCTGCGTCATGTTGCGCGGCACCAGGACGTACATCCCGCGCACCAGGTGGATAATCCCGGCCATCAATGAACCGGAGTGCCAGATGCCTTCCAGTCGATGGCCGCGGGTGCGCACGATGACCGGCGCTTTTTGCCCGCCTTTCGTGCGCCAGTGCAAGGTGGACAGATCGTCAGACATGATCTGCAGAGCGTAGAGCAGATAATCGAGGTACTGGACCTCCGCCAGCGGGCGCAGCCCGCGCATCGCCATGCCGATAGCCTGCCCGAGGATGGTCGCCTCCCGGATGCCGGTGTCAGAAACCCGCAGAGGACCGTACTTCTCCTGCATCCCCTTGAAACCCTGGTTCACGTCTCCCAGTTGACCCACATCCTCTCCAAAAGCGATCAGGCGCGGCTCCCGCGCTAATGCGGCGTCGAAGCAGGCGTTGAGAAGCTCGAAGCCGTAGACGGTCGGTGAATCTGGGGAGTAAACTGGTTCAACCTGCTGTACGTTCAGCGTAGAGCGCTCGCCTTGAATATATAGGTGCGAATGGTAGCGGTCATCATTGATGGCCTCTTGTTTTACCTTCCAGTCAATCAGCGCAGCTTTCGCCGGCAAATCCTCATACCGGACAGCCAGCAGCGTACGCTGAACTGCACTCATCATGTCGCGGCGATGGGGGTAGGGGATATTGAGCAGATCGTTCTTGATGCGGTTCAATGCCGCAATGGTCGTAGGGCTTTGCTGGGCGATATCGCTGATGTACCCTGCAACGACTTTTCTTTCTTGCTGGATAGGTTTGATATATGCTACCCAGGCTTCCTTGCGGGCAGTTTCGACGTATTCCCTTTCCTCCACCTCGATCTGATCCAGCTCCTCTTCCGCCGCAACGCGTTCCGCGAGGATCCATTGACGAAACCTGGCGATACAATCGTGTGATTCCTCCCAGGCCAATCTTTCCTCCGACTTGTACCGTTCCTGACTTCCGGAGGTCGAGTGTCCCTGGGGTTGGGTCAACTCGAAAACGTGCACTATAGCCGGAACGTGTTCCTGGCGGACGACCTGCTCCGCATGCTGGTAAGTTTCGACGAGGGCCGGATAATCCCATCCGCGGACGGTGAAAATCTCATACCCGCCGCCATCGTGGGGCTTGCGTTGGAAGCCGCTCAGCAATTCAGCGATGTCCTCTTTGACCATCTGATACTTATTGGGGACTGAGATGCCGAAATTATCGTCCCAGATTGATAGTAAGACGGGCGCCTTGAGCACACCAATGGCGTTGACCGCCTCCCAAAATAGACCTTCGGCTGTTGTCGCGTTGCCTACGGTGCCGAAGGCGATCTCGGTTCCCTGGTTTGAGAACTGGGTAAACTGGTGCAAGGAGTCCAGCTCTCGATACAACCGCGAGGCATACCCTAAACCGACCAGTCTGGGCATCTGCGAACCCGTGGGGGATACATCGGCGGAGGAGTTGACCCTTTGGGTAAGGTCGTTCCAATTACCGTTCTCGTTTATACTGCGCGTGGCAAAATGAGCGTTCATCGAACGCCCGGCGGTGGCAGGTTCGGCTTCAACATCCGCATGGGCATACAGCTGGGCAAAGTACTCGTTCAAGTTGTGCGCTTTTACCGCAAGCATCACCGTTTGATCGCGATAATATCCGGAACGAAAATCGCCCGGACGAAACACCTTCGCCAAGGCGACTTGAGCCAGCTCTTTTCCGTCGCCAAATATTCCGAACTTGGCTTTTCCACTCATCACTTCTCTTCTGCCGGCGAAGCTGGCCTGGCGGCTGCGGTATGCGATGCGGTAGTCGTCTAAGATCTGCTCAATGTCTAAGCTAAGAGAAGAAACCGTCGTCTCGACTACTTTCATCAGACCTCCGAGATTATTCCAGGGGATGTGGTTGTCCCAGAAGAAAGAATCATTGTTACCCCAATGTCACCCCAATAAGATTATAACTCTCTTTATTATCATTTTTAGCCCGGAAGGATAAAGGAAGACGAAAAAGGAGCGGAAAATATCCGCTCCTCAGATAAACTACGAAAGAATGGCCAGCGCCGCTGCTAAGTTTTACCCGGTTGGTATTGACCTGATTTCTATCGAAAACCAGGCGAAGGGAAGTGTTCACGCTGCTTTTCCGTTCTCCAAACTTTGGGCGATGATTTCGGCCACATCCATGAGCTGCATGCTCGTATCAACGCTCTTACGAACGTCATCCAGCATGATCATGCAGAACGGGCAGCCCACCGCCAGCGTATCCGCGCCCGTGTCAATCGCTTCACGGATGCGATTCTCGCTGACGCGTTCATCCCCTTGCTCTTCTTCTTTCCACATCTGAGCGCCGCCTGCGCCACAACAGAAGGACTTCTTTCCGCTGCGCGGCATTTCCACATAAGCCGCGGCGGCGTCCCTTAATACCTGGCGCGGCGCTTCGATAATGCCATTGTGCCGGCCCAGGTAGCATGGATCGTGGTAGGTTAGCTTTTGAGCGGTCTCTTGATTCAAGTTTAATCGCCCGGCGGCGATCAATTCATCGATTAATTGCGTGTGGTGGATAATTTCATAGCTGCCCCCGAAAGCCGGATATTCATTGCCGATGGTATGCAGGCAGTGCGGGCAAGTGGTCACCATGCGTTTTGGGGAGACATCGTTCAGTAATTCTACGTTTGCCAGCGCCAGTTCGTTGAACAGGAATTCATTACCAGCCCTACGCGCCGAATCGCCGGTGCATTGTTCGGCTTCCCCCAGGACGGCGAAATTCACTCCGGCAGCCGAAAGCACCTTCGCGAAGGCCTGAGCTGTTTTCTGGGCGCGGGCGTCGGTTGAAGGGGCACAGCCCACCCACCAGAGTATATCCGGCTCGGGATTATCTTCGATCGTGGGTACTTCCAGGCCTTCAGCCCACTTCATACGTTCGGTTGGGGGTACGTTCCAGGGGTTGAGCGTTCGTTCCATCCCTCGGAAACTGGTCTGCAATTGCTCGGGAAATTCATTCTCCATCAAAACCAATGACCGCCGGATCTGCAGTATGTCGCGCATCGGTTCATTGCCCACCGGACAGATATCCACGCAAGCGCCGCAGGCGGTACAGGCCCAGACGGCTTCCGGCGGAATGGCGAACTCGGTGAGCGGCGTCCCGCTTGGTTCACCATTAGCCAGGCGAGCCCCTTCGCTGTTGAGGAAATAGCGTTTGTTGATCTCCATCGCCGCCGGAGAAAGCACCTTCCCGGTGTTGTACGCCGGACAAACCTCCTGGCAGCGGAAGCACATGATGCAGGCGTAAGCGTCCAGGAGCAATTCCCAACCAAGGTCTTCGATATAGGTAGCGCCAAATTGCTCGATGGACTCATCATCGAAGTCCAGTCGATCCAGCTCGCCCATCGAACGCCGTCGAGGGTTCAGCAGAAAATTGATCGGCGTCATGAACAGGTGGATGTGTTTGGAGTGCAAGAAGTAGGGGAAAAAACCCATAATGGTGCCGATCGCCAGCCAGAAAAAGGCGTGCTCGCCGATGACCAGCGCGCTCTGGTTCAGCCCGGCCCACACGTTCGCCGCCAGCGTGGCGAAAGGCTGCCAGGGATCGGGACCTTCGGCGGCGATCTGGATGGATTGTCCCAAGAAGCGAGAACCAACGTGCACCAGTATGAATGCACCGACGATAGCCGAGTCTCTCGGGATGCCGGCACGCGCTTTCGGTGAAATCATCACCTCTTCCCGGGTTGTCAATGTTTCGGGCTTGAAGCCAAAGCGCCGGATGATCAGCGCAATCATGCCCACAAGGGCTGCTACACTGAGAATGTCTGCGCCGAGCCGGTAGAGATTCCCGACGGTCCCGGGGATGTGAAAGTCATTGACGAACCCGCCGATCACATCGAACAGGTTAACCAGCAAGTAATAAATGAATCCCCAGGCTACCAAACCGTGGAACAGGCTGGGCCAAAACCTGAAGCGAAAAACCGGTTGGAAAGTGAGCGTCTTGGCGAGGGTTTCGATCAACCTTTGGCGAACAAGATCCCAATCAACCTGTCCTTGTCCGCGGACGATGATCCGGGCGATCCGGTTCGCGAGCAGCCAGATCGCATAAAGCGTTGCCAGCGCAGCTATGACGAAGAGAATTTTTTCAGGAAAGGTGAGCATGGATGTCTCCAGGTTGATCCGGTCTGGCTGTTTGTGAAAAGTTTACCATACGCTCATTTGTTCTGCAATTAATGGGCCATTTCGTGCGGAGGATGACCGATCCAGGTCCGTGGGTGAGCCCTGATCGAAATAAGCTAACGCGGCGTCAACAGCAGGATCCGAGTCCAGCGGGTATTCATCCCAAGGAGCCAGGACAACTTGATGGGGAATGATCCCGTTTAGCTCCCAATCAACCTGCGGGTGGTTAATTGGCTGAAAAGTGTCGTGGGCGATCCAGGCTCGCGACCCGTCGCTGAAATCATATCCCCAGAGCGTTTCGACATTGCCTTCGGTCACCTCGCCGATCAGCTCAGCGCGTTCGATGTCCTTCAAGATACCGGCAAAGATCTCGCCAAAACTGACCGTGTTTTCCCCAACCAATACAACCAATGGAACTGACTGCGATCCGCCGACGTCGCTGCCGCGCACGATCAGGGGGTGCTGGTCGGTGCGGCTGACAAAATTTCCCATCAACCCATCGGTGAAATATGCCAGCGTGCCTCTTAAGACATCATCAGCGCCGCCTTCGTTTTGGCGGTTGTCGATGATCAATCCATCTAACGGTTCCGACTGGCTCATCTCCTGGAGGATGCTGCCAACCTCATTATCGATATTCGTATCGCTAAAGGTAACCAGGAGCAGATAACCTACGTGCAAACCGCCTGGGGTCCTAAGAACCGTGGAAGGGACCGGCACTGAACCGGTGATGCGAGTCCGGGTAATGGTGACCTGGCGGGGGGCTTCTCCGGGGGTCTGGATGGTTAGCTCAACGGGAGTGCCTTCCGGGCCGCGCACGATATCGCGCAAATTCCCACCTTCATCCAGGATCGGCTCTCCGTCAGCAGCCAGCAGATTATCCCGCGGTTTGAGTCCGGCTTGTTCTGCCGGACCACCCGGGAACGTGACCAAGATGACGGCCCGATCCCGTTCCGGGACCGCTGAGACGAGGACGCCAATGCCGACGTAATCGTTCTCTCCGGCAAATTGAGCTTCTTCCTCAACGACCTCCTGGGGGCTTAGAAAGACCGAATGATCGTCGCCTAACCGGAAGATCATCTCATCCATCGATAAGTAGAAGTCTTCATCGCTCAATCCGGATTCAATCAGCTGCCGGTATTCCTGGTGTATTGCCTCCCAATCCAAGCCGTTGAAATCCGGATACAGATATTCTTCATTAACAATATTCCACAGCTCCTCGAAGATCTGCAACTGCTGTGGAGAAGCGGTTAACGTCGCCGTTGGCGCAGACGTTTCCGTGGCTGTTGGTGTAAAAGTAGGCGTGCCGGTAGGTGATGGAACATGAGTCTCGCTGGGACGCGGCGTTGGCGTATTGGTTAAGGTTGGGGGGACGGCCGATGGAGTCGGGGGCAGGACGGCATTCATCACTGCCTGGCAGGCGAAGCTCAGCAGCAGGAGAGGGACCAGGATGAGCGCGCGGCGTGATGAGGTCAACGAATTTTCAAGGCTTTGCGATTGTGGTTTCGGGGGGAACGATCAGGCGCCGCCTTCGCCGTATAAAGCCGGGTCGGTGGGCGTCTTCCCGGAAGGATCCCAAACGTATACCCAGTCGCCTTCCTGAGCCCAATCGAACAACCAGCGCGCATCTCCAACGGAAAGGTTGACGCAGCCATGCGAGCGTACCGATCCGAAGCCGTTGTGCCAATAGGCACCATGCAGGGCGCGGGCATCATCGAAGTACATTGTCCAGGGTACGTCTTCCAGATAGTAAGCATCGGAGTGATCGGCTTCGAAGGAACCGCGCATGGGCGTCGAAGGCAATTTTTGATAAATCTGGAACAACCCGGGGCGCGTCCAGAAAGGCTCGATTCCGCTGGCGACCAGGCTGGCGTAAACCATCCGGCCCCGATCATATACTGCGAAGGTTTGTTCCGCAAGATTGACTTCGATCCAGCGACCGTTATCCACGCCTTCCGGTGGTGTGGGGTTGGGGGTAACTTTTCCGATATAACGCTGCCATTCCTGTACCTCGGGAATCCATTCATCTGGACCGACCATGTACCATTCGACGCCATCGACGGTCTCCACATCGTAGACCTGGACGACCTCGTAGCGGTTCAAAGTTCTCCCGGTATAGTCTTGCTGCCCGGTTCCGGGTGTGCGTTTTGTTTGAATGGGGTATAAGATCCAGCCGAAAACCTGGCTGGGTGTGCGGGTGAAGGTCAAACCCTGAAAATACGAGGGAGCGCCGATCCGCGAAATATCGTTCGCCGTCATCCAGCCGCCGTATTCGACCATGTAATAGCGCTTTCCATCCACAACCGCTTCATCCGTGTACGAGATAAAACTATAGGGTGAATCGATCCGGCGAGCGACGCTTTTCCTATCGATGGCGTCTTCCAGGGAAGCGTACACCGGCGCGTTGGGAGTCACCACTTCGCCGTATCGGATGTCCACATACGTCAGGGCAGGATCAGGCGCTTTTCCCGGGAAGGGTCGCAGCGGAAAATTAATCCCGATCTTCTCCATGCGGGTCAGATATTCGGCCGGTCCCATCACGACGCAATTGCCCGGCGTGCTGCGGAAATGCTCCGGCAAGCATAACGCCGCGCCTTCAGGCGGCTCTTTGTAGGCCTGGCTGCCCTCTGGGGGACCGGAATTTTCTTGCGCCTTCGCTGTTTGAGCGCTGAAAAGCAGCGCTGCGATCAAAAAGATACCGGCAATTAAAAATCGTCTCATAGGTAAAGCGCCAATTTTGGGAAGGGGGTAATTGGAGGAGGGAAATCCTTCCAAAACCCCCGCATCCTCAGATTTCTAGAATCTCCAACACAGATTATAGCCTTAAACCAAATAAAGTGCGCCCAGGATCGCCAAGAACAGGGTCAGGCTGATGTAGCTGTTGATATTAAAGAAGGCCAAATCGATGTTCGACAGATCGTCCGGCTGCACCAGGGTATGCTCCCAGATCAGCAGACCGGCGACGATCAGCCAGCCCAACCAAAAGGGCCAGCCTAAACCGAGCAGCCATCCCAGGCTGGCGAGCAGTCCTGCGGTGAGCAAGTGGCTGAGCGCAGAGAGCTGCAGCGAGAAGGCGACCCCGAATTTGGCGGGGATCGATTGCAAACCTTCTTGCCGGTCGAAGGCGACATCCTGGCAGGCATAGATCAGGTCGAAACCGCCGATCCACAAGGTGACTACACCCAACAAAACCCAGGCCGGGAGATCGTCTGATGTGAACAATGTGCCGCGGATCGCCGCCCATGCGCCTACCGGGGCCAACCCATCCGTGAAACCAAGGATAAAATGCGACAGCCAGGTGAAGCGCTTGGTGAATGAATAGCCGATTAAGAAGATATAAGCTCCAGGGAGCAATTTCCAGGGCAGGGGTCCCAGCTGCCAGGCGGCTGAGGCCAGGATAACTGCTGCGACCAAGGTGCCTGCCCAGGCTGTGCGCAGGGAAATGGAGCCGGTGATCAGCGGGCGAATCGCGGTGCGCGGGTTGCGCGCATCGATCATCCGGTCGGCGATGCGGTTGAAGCCCATCGCCAGCGTGCGGGCGGCGGCCATGGCTACTGTGATCCACAGGAACTGGCTCCAGCTGGGCCATCCGTTTGCCGCCAGCAGCATGCCCAGGTAGGCGAATGGCAGCGCAAAAATGGTGTGTTCGAAGCGGATTAGGTCCAGAAAATCCCTTACGGGCTTCATGGGCGGATTATACCAAGCTGAGGTTCGCTGCAGGTGAGCGCGAAAAGCAATCAGCGCGCGTACTGCCAGGGCGCAACCCGCTTCTCCAGCCAATCGACGCTGAAATACAATCCCAACCCAAGCAAACTCATCGCGACGATACCAGCGTACATCGCGGGATAGTTAAACAAGGTCGTACCGTTGAGATAGATGTAATATCCCAGTCCTTTTTGTGTAGCGAACAACTCAGCGATGTACAGGACTGCTACGGCTGTGCCAACGGATTGGCGCAGCGCGGTAAGGATAGCCGGCAAGCTAGCAGGCAGATAGACGAAACGGAACAGCGCCCGGCGCCCGGCGCCCAGGCTGCGCACGCTCTGGATCAGCTCCGGGCGTAAGCCCGCAGCCTGGTCACGCACCAGCACCAGTATCTGGAAGAATAGAATCAAGAAAATGATGGCGATCTTAGGCGCGTCACCGATGCCCAGGAACAGCAACACCACTGGTACAAAGACAACCTTTGGTATAGGATACAGCAGATAGATCAGGGGGGAGAAGAACCGGTTCAACCGTTGGGATTGTCCCAGGATCAATCCGGCAGGCGCCGCCAGTGCGATGGATAGGAGTGTGCTAGCCAGGACGCGCCACAAACTTGCCAGGAAATGCTGCCATAAATCGTCGCCCATCTCGACGATGAAAGTACGCAGCACGACTAAAGGCGTCGGCAGAATGGGTCGCTGAAAGAGGAGCGCGGCCAACTCCCAGAGCAGCAGCAAGACAAGGATGGCAACCAGGAGATCTCGCCGTTTCATCTTGCGGTAATTTCAATCCTCATGCAGCTCAATCCAGGTTCGCCCTGAGTTCCCGGCACATCGCCAGGTAGGCGGGCGTGCGGCGGTACTCGTGTTCACCCGCCTCCGGGTTGTCGATCACCACAGGCTGATTGTTGGGAGGTTGTCCAAGGAGCAGTATCTTGCGGCCGAGCACCGCGGCTTCTTCGATCGAGTGGGTGACGATCACCATGGTCAGCGCTTGTTCCCGGTGCAGCTCGAGGACCAGATCTTGCAGGCTCTCACGAGTGGGCGCGTCCAGTGAGGAGAAGGGTTCATCCATCAAGAGCAAATCTGGTTTTAATGCCAGAGTGCGGGCGATAGCGGTACGCTGGCGCTGGCCGCCCGAGATCTGGCCCGGATACTTGCCGGCGACGCCCAACAACCCCAGCCTTTCCAGCCAGGGGTCCACGTCCAGCTCAGGCCGGTAGTCTTCCGGGGTATGTTTGCCATCCGGACCATAAAAGTTGCGCACCCTTAATCCCAAGACAGCGTTGTTGCGCACCGTCGCCCAGGGCAGCAAGCCGTACTCTTGCAGGATCAGGCCGGTGTGCGGGCGCGGTCGAACGAGCGGTTGGCCGTCGATTAAAACCTGGCCCGAAGTGGGAGATTGAAGGCCGGCAAGCAGGTAGAGCAAGGTGGTTTTGCCACACCCTGAAGGGCCCAGCACAGCCCAGGCCTGGCCTCGCTGGGCCATCCAGGAATACTGCTCAAAGACCGTCGGTCCTTGGGCGTAGCGATAAGTAAGCGCGTCCAGGCAAATCATCCCGGTAACTTCTGAGGTCAGTTTTCTCAACGGTTCTGCTGTGCTTGGAATAATCAGCTTTCCTCAAGGTAAAAGAGATGAATTAACTGATTCCGAATAGGCCAGATCTGCGTTGACCAACCCACCCGCCTGCGCCCAATCCAGGACATCCTGCCACTGCGTTTCGCTGATATTGCTGGCGGTTGGGTAGGGCGGAACTTGATAGGTCCCCTGTAAGGGCGCTGGTACCAGGTTGTTCTCCACCAGGATGTCCTCCCATTGATCCGGGTTGGCGTTGATCCGGTTCGTCGCACCTTCGATAGCGACCAGGAATGCGCGCACGGCCTCGGGATGCTCGTCGATAACGACCTTCCTGAAGGAAATCAGGCTGTAGCCATATTCCGGGTGAGACGAGTCATCCAGTACGACGACAGCCCCATTTTGTTCGGCGAGCGAGGCCAGCGGATCCGGAAGCATGGCGGCTTTTAGCTCACCGCTGCCCAGCAGGGACATTCGCTCGGCGATCCCGGGGACTGCGACGGTTTGGATTTCCCCGGCCCTGAATCCCTCAGCCTGTAGCAGGCGGTCGACCAAATACTCGATCACAGTGCCTTGTGAGACCCCGATATCAACGCCGTGCAGCCCCTCGACGGTCGTGATCCCGCTCTGACCGGCAGCCAGGATGAAATATTGAGGGTTCTGTTCAGTGGCAGTGCGGGCGAAGCGCACCACCTGAATCTGTACCTGATCCTGGTTATAGAGCAGGGTGGAGATGCCGTCATTGATCATCCCGTCAGCCTGTCCGGCGGTGATCACCTGGTCTCGTTCCGCGGCCGAACCTACCGGGATGAATTCTACGCTGACGCCTTCTGCTTCAAACAGCCCTTCCTGCTCGGCGACGTACATGGGCAGAGCGTCCAGGATCGGCAGCACGGCGATGCGCAGCGTGACCGGCTCCGATGACTCGGGAGAAATGGCCGGTCCGCTGGCAGGTGAACAGGCTGCCAGGATAAAACTGAATACCAGGATCAACTTCCAGGCATGCAGGATCTTAAAGTTGACTTTCATAGCAGATTTCTCTCCTTGGCGAGTTCTTGATTGAAGCGTTTCGAGGGCCGGCGCGTGCGTCTTTTTCCCTTTTGTTTGGTTGTGTACGGCAGGAGTGCAGGGGGGTCTGGAAAATTTATAAATTAAGCTGGTCCCAAAGTTCATCGATGCGCTTTTTGACCGTCTCATCCATTCGCAGCACTTCCGGCCAACCGCGCGCATAGCCTTCCTCGCGCATTTTCGCGGTGGCGTCGATCCCGATTTTACCTCCAAAGGAATGCTGGTAGGAGGCGTGGTCCAGGTGATCGACCATTCCTTCCATGACGAAGATATCTCTGGCCCAATCCACGTTACCCAGCGCCTGCCAGGCCGCTTGCGAAAGGTTTTGGACGTCTACCCACTCATCAAAGACCACGACGGCTTTAGCCAGAGACAGCAAGCCCAGGCCCCATAAGCCATTAATCACCTTCCTGGCGTGCCCCGGGTAGCGTTTCTGGATGGCGACCAGGACAAGGTTGTGGAAGACGCCCTCCGCAGGCATATTGACGTCAACGATCTCGGGCAAGAACAGTCGCATCAATGGCAGGAAGAGCCTTTCGGTCGCTTTTCCCATCCACACGTCTTCCATAGGTGGGATGCCGACGATCGTGGTTGGGTAGATCGGCTGCTGCCGGTGGGTGAGCGCGGTGACGTGGAAGACCGGAAAAGGCTCGACCGGCGTATAGTAACCGGTATGATCGCCGAACGGTCCTTCAGGAAGGTGTTCGTTGGGATCGACGTAGCCTTCAATGACGATCTCGGCGTTTGCCGGGACTTCGAGCGGTTGGGAAACGCAGTCTACGAACTCAACCGGCGAACCGCGCAAATACCCTGCCAGGATGTACTCGTCAATATTCGGAGGCAGAGGCGCCGAAGCGCACCACATGCTGGCAGGATCTCCGCCGAGCACGATGGCGGCAGGTATTTTTTCAGCCTGGGTTTGCCGGGCGATCCGCTCGTGTTCGGCTCCGCCCTTGTGCCGCTGCCAGTGCACCAATAATGTACGTTCATCTACTACTTGCAGCCGGTACATGCCGACATTACGCGTTTCCGTTTCGGGGTCGCGGGTGATCACTTGCGGCAGGGTGATGAACGGCCCACCGTCTTTCGGCCAGCATTTCAAGATCGGGAGGGATTCCAGCGATGTATCCTCGGTGCGGATAACCTCTTGCACCGGTCCCCGGCGCACTTTTTTGGGGCCAAGTCCGATTGATCGCAGGACGTTCAGCAGATCTTGCCCACGGTTGATCACCTCGCGAAAGCCGCGCGGCAGTCGTGGATCGATCACTTTGCTTAGATCCCCGGCCAGCTGGTCGAGTTCATCTACATTGAGCGCCCACGCCATGCGCTGCGGGTGGCCGAAAGCGTTGATCAGCACGGGGGTATCGTAGCCCGTTGGATTTTCGAAGAATAAAGCCTTATTTCTTTCGAGGGGTAATTTGCTGATCCGGTCGGTGACTTCCGTGATCTCCAGGTGGGGCGAAAGCGGTTCATGAATGCGCGCCAGATGGTCTTTCTCTTCTAGAAAGCTGACGAATTCGCGCAGATCGTTGAATGACATAACCTCTCCTTCGGGAAAACAGGGGTGATTATAGCACGGCAGCTGTCGAGGGCTGGACTTCGAAATCTGGCTGCCGTGATGCAAACCTGCAGGGACTAACCTGATAAATTTGAAAACTCCCGCGGCTTGACACTTCAATCTGGCTATGCTACATTTTATGACTGTAGCAGAATAATCCCAAAAATAGTTTAATCGACTTTTTAGTGTGTCGCAGGAGGTCAATTTTGACCAAATCACGTTCTCAGCTGATGGTGGAACGCTTACGGGATCTTCAGGCCTCCTCTCCGGATATCGAGGCCTCCGCAGTGGTCAGCGTCGATGGGCTTAGCATTGCTTCAGCCTTGCCTCGAGAAGTGGAAGAGGACCGGGTCTCGGCGATGTCGGCAGCCATGCTCTCCCTGGGTGAGCGCATCGCCTCCGAGTTAGGTCGTGGCGCACTCGATCAGGTATATATTAAAGGCGAGAGCGGTTACGTCATTCTGATGTCTGTCGGCGAAGAGGCTGTTTTGACCGCGCTGGCCAGGGAGCAGGCTAAACTGGGATTAATCTTCCTGGATATGCGCCGGGCCACCGAGGCGCTTGCGGAATTGATATAAGGATAAGGCTGTTTATGGAACCCATGCCGAAAAGCGGGCTTTATTATCCGAATAAGTTCGCCCTGATCATACTGAAGGCGCTGGAAGACGTCATGGGCAAGAATGGCATGAACGCCATCTTGAACCTGGCCCATCTATCGGATCTGATTGACAATTATCCGCCCGGTAATTTAGCGAAAGAGTTTGATTTCGCTAACGTTTCTGCGGTGAACCAGGCCCTGGAGGAGATGTACGGCCCGCGCGGCGGTCGCGGGCTTGCCTTGCGAACCGGAAGAGCAACCTTTGCCGATGCACTGCGAAATTTTGGAGCTCTTGCCGGCGTCGGCGACCTGGCTTTCAAAGTGCTGCCGCTCGGCGCCAAGCTGAAAATCGGCATCCCGGCGATGGCGCGGATTTTCAGCCAGGTGAGCGACCAGCACTCCACCGTGGAGGAGAGGGACCACGAATTCATCTACACCATCCACCGGTGCCCGGTGTGCTGGGGCCGGTCAGACTCGGATAAACCGGTCTGCTTTATTGCAGTAGGCTTGCTCCAAGAGGGCTTGAAATGGGTGTCGGGGGGCCACGAATTTCGGGTCAATGAATCCCTGTGCGTAGCCATGGGAGATGAAGTCTGTGAGTTCGTCATTCAAAAGACGCCTGTAAGCTAAAGGTCGGTTTGTGGCGGATCAAAAGGCAACTCTACTGCTCGTTGAAGATGACCCTGATGTTGCGGATATGCTGCTTGCATATTTCAACAAACAGGGTTATCAAGTCTTAAGCGCCTACGAGGGTCTGGTCGGCGTCGATCTGTGCCGGGAGAAAAATCCCGATCTGGTCATTTTGGATATTCGCTTACCCGATATCGACGGCTACGAAGTCGCCCGCCAGCTGCGCACCCACCAGCGCACACAATTTATCCCCATTATCTTTCTGACAGAAAAGCGCCAGCGTGAAGATCGCCTGCATGGTCTCGAACTCGGAGCGGACGATTATATTACCAAACCGTTCGATATGAACGAATTGCGACTGCGCGTGCGCAACACGCTGTGGCGCGCCCGGTTAGGCGCGATGACCAACCCGATCACATTAATGCCCGAGGGCGATCTGGTCCAATCCAGGCTCGACGATTGTCTTTCTGCCGAGAATTGGGCGGTTTTGTTGATCACCCTGGAAAATATGGATCATTTTAAGGAAACCTATGGGTTCGTGGCGGCCGATGATGCTCTCCGAGCGATCGGGTTGATCATCCAAAACACCATCCGGGAAGCTGCGGATGAGAACGGTTTTGTCGGACACCTCAACCCCACGGAATTTGTGTTGATTTGTTCACCCCAGGTGGCACCCGCTTTGCAGAAACGACTGAGCGCACAGCTCGAAAAGTCGTTGGACTATTTCTACCCGCTGAGCGATCGCGAAACTGGGCAGGAAGATGCTCAACTTTTACAAGTCAAGATTACAGCGTTAACTTCTACCGAAAGTACTCCTCGGGAGACGGGTAGGCTTAGAACTACATTACTCGATCGGTAAGGAAGAGCACATCGACAGCAATCAACAGGTTGATACAATGAAACTCACCGTCGTCATCCCCACGTATAACGAAGCTAAAAATCTGCCAAAACTGGTGGAGGCGCTCTTTACCTTGCCGGTCTCCGATCTGCACATCCTGGTGGTTGACGATAACAGCCCGGATGGGACCGGTGAGATCGCCCAGTCCCTGACCGAAAAAAATCCTAGTCGTATGGGCGTGATCGTACGGGAGGGAAAACTCGGGCTGGGCACGGCTTACGTGGCCGGTTTCCAACGGGCCTTGCGCGAGGGAGCGAACGCCATTGCGCAGATGGATGCGGATTTTTCTCATGATCCGGCGAGCCTGGTGGATTTCCTGGACGCATTAAAGCTTCACGACGTGGTCCTGGGTTCTCGCTACGTCCCCGGCGGTAAATTGGACGAACGCTGGCCCCTGTGGCGTAAAGGGCTTTCGGCTTTCGGTAATCTCTACGCTCGTTCGATCCTGGGGCTGCCCGTGCACGATGCGACCGGCGGGTTCCGGGTTTGGCGGCGAGAAGCTGTGTTCAACTTGCCGTTGGACCGCGTGCGCTCCAATGGCTACGCTTTTCAAGTAGAAATTACGTACCTGGCTCATCGGCTGGGTTATTCCTTCGCTGAGGTGCCGATTTATTTTGCCGATCGACGTTGGGGGACTTCAAAAATGTCTTTCAAGATCCAGGTCGAAGCAGCGGTTAGAGTATGGCAGCTGCTCTTCGAATATCGCGACTTGAGGGCTTCCGTTCACGCTTGATCTCCAAAATCAGAGTCAGCGTTTAATTGATTCGAGTAAACCTCGCTAATCCGTTTCCATTCTTGCAAACTCAGCGTTTGTGCACGGCGCCGGTGATCGATCCCGGCACCCTCCAATAAATCTGCAGCCAGCTTAGCTTTCCAACCCATCCCGCCTGCCAGGGAGTTGCGCAGGGTTTTACGTTTTTGGCTGAAACCAGCTTTGACTAACTGGAAGAATACGTCGATATTTTTTTCAGGGATAATTGGCTGCGGGTAGATGTCCACCCTCAAGGCAGCCGAATCAACTCCGGGGACCGGGTAAAATGCGCCGGCAGGTATGCGGGCGGCGATTTGCACCGCGCCGTATACCTGGACGCTTAAAGATAGCAGGCTCATCTCGCCAGGTCCAGCGCAGATCCTCTGGGCGACTTCCAACTGCACGGTCAACACCATCCGGCGCGGCCGCTGCTGTGCTTCCAGCAGATGGCGGATCAGGGCGGAAGTTATGTAATAGGGGATATTGGCGACAACCAGGTAATCCTGGACGGAGACCAATTCAGCCGGTTCGAGGTCCAGGATGTCTCCGTTTACGATGTGAAGGTTGGGATAACCTGCCAGTACCGCCTCCAACGGCGGGATCAAGCGCTTGTCAAGTTCCACGGCGATAACTTGCTCAGCAGATGCAGCGAGATAGCGGGTGAGACTGCCCAAGCCCGGTCCAACTTCCAACACAGTATCGCCGGGTTCGACTGCGGCAGCCTGGACGATGCGCTTCAGGGCTGCTACGTCGACGAGAAAATTTTGCCCCAATCGTTTGGATGGGCGCAGGTTGTAGCGTTGCAATAGCTCTGGGACATCGAGTGGTTCCAGTTCGGGAAGGGGGTCCATCTCAGGGGCAGGAAGGTTCTTTGGGTTTATCAGGCCAAATCCCGGCCTGGAATTCGGCAATCAGCTCTCTGAGCACATTAAAGTCCACATCCCAAACGAAGGTGGTATTGTCCAGGATAGGATCATAGGCGCGGCTTGGTTCCAGGATATCTTCAGGAAGACTTGTGAAAATGAGATTTTCTTTTCTCAAGCGCGGCGCAAGACAAGCAAGCTGGCCAAGCTGGGCAGGACTCAGGTCGGTAAGCACGTTGTCCTGGAATGAAGCGATGATCTTGGGGATATCGGGTATCACCTCCGGGCTGGTGATCTTTTCCTTCAGGGCGCATAAGACCATGGTCTGGTTGTCCGCCCGCACCATGTCGTTATATTTCTTGCGAATGCGGGAGAACCTTAACGCCTCCTCACCGGTGAAGTGATGCTCCCCAGCAGGAAAGAAACCCATATCCTCCGTTTTATCATCGATGGGACGACCATCGACCGCCTGCGGTAAGAAGAGATCGATCCCGCCTACCGCATCGACGATCCGTACGAACGTCTGCATGTTGACCGCGCCGTAATGTTCCACCCTCAAGCCGAAATTCAGATCCAAGGTTCGGGCCAGCAGACCTGGTCCTAAGCCAGGTCCGTCGTAATACCCCATCCCTTCTCCGCCGTACAGGTAGGCCTGGTTAAGTTTTCCATGGGTGATATCGTAATGATCGGCGATCCCGGGAATCTCGACCCACAAGTCGCGCGGTATGGAGAGCACGGTGACTTTTGGGGTGACGAAATCCACCCTCGCGATGCGGATCACATCGGCAAGGCCGTAGAGATAAGTGTCCTGGCGGCTGTCAGCACCGACAGCCAGGACGGTCATGACCTCTGGTCCGCCGCAATAGGGGCGCGGCGTCTGCGTGGATGGCAAAGGAGTGAGGGTGGCGCTCTCTGTAAATGCAGGCTGCGTCGCCAGGAGCGATACGTCGGCGCTGGTCACCAGGGCTGCAAGAGCGGTGCTGGTTGGCTGTGGATCGGTAGGTGTGTAGGTCGGCAGTTCGAGCCCGGGACCTAAAGGCGCCTCCCAGCGGCTTTTCAGTTCAGGATAAAAAATCAGAGCTGCCAACACACCGATCAGAACCATGCCGGCGGCTGAATAAGCGAAAAAGCGTCTGCGTCGGGACATAAGAAGAGAGCGGATCTCCGGATAGTACTTAAACGAAACGCAAGCTCCTGAAGAACACGGAGAAAGCGAGCACGGGGGATTATAACACCCAGCTGGAGACCGTTTCAGCAGCGATTACGGGTAGAATGCCGCCCCTTGTGGACACTTCAACCCCTTCCGACTTTGACGAAAGGGGAAGCACCAAGTTATAATCGGCGAGATATTTCCTGCATCGCGTGCCTCTTCGACTGGGAATCGCTTTCGAAACACACTCAATTTCTGGAAGAATTGCGTAACTCCCAGCATAATTTCCACAGCGAGGTATCAATCTTTGAGCGGTCACGTATTAACTGAAAGGATCGGATTCAAGCGCCTGGCTGCGTGGTTGTCATGGCTGTGGGCAGCGCTGGTGGCCTATCTCGCCTGGCGGGCGATGTCATCAGGCAGCGTCTTTATCGTTTTAAACTCGTCTCAGGGAAAGACCCTTAGATTAGCACAGGTTGAAATAGCCGTCTTGTTTGCGCTTCTGTCGGGCGCGTTGTACTGGTTAAGCAGCCAGCTCCAATTTTCACAGGATTGGTCCTACCGGCTGGCCTTCCTGGGCAGCGCGGGATTAGGCCTTATATTTTGGTTGGTTGCTGGTTTAAAGCATGCTGTGTTTCCCCCCCTTGGATTATTAGCGCTGGCGTCAAGCAGCGCTTTTGCAACCGGTTTGTTGTTCTCCGGCTGGAAGGAAGGTTTTTGGGAGGATAACAACCCGCCCTCGGCGCAGCTGAAAGAAGCTGTGTACCGCAGCCACCAGGCTGTGATCGGAGCACCAGACAAGACTGATCCTGGCAAGCGGATCTTCGACGTGACCCTGGCTCTGACGGGGCTGGTGATATCCCTTCCACTTTGGGTCGTCATCCTCGTTATCGTTTGGATGGAAGACCCGGGCCCGGTGTTTTTCATCAAGAACTCGGTGGGAAAGGGAGGGGGTAACTTCCGCCAGTTTAAATTCCGCACGATGGTGCGCGGCGCGGAAAGCGATACCGGCCCGGTGCTCTCACAGCGCGACGACGCCCGGGTATTGAGATTTGGGGGCTTTTTGCGAAAAACCGCGCTTGACGAGCTGCCTCAGCTGATTAATATCCTGACCGGCGAGATGAGTTTCGTGGGACCGCGCCCACAGCGCACGATACTTGTCAAGGGTTATTTAGAAGCCATGCCCGGTTATGCCCACCGTCACCGCGTGCTGCCCGGGCTCTCAGGTCTGGCCCAGGTAGCGGGCGATTATTTCCTCACTCCGCAGCAAAAATTGCGCTACGACCGTCTGTATGTCAGCCACGCCAACCTGGCTTTCGACCTGCAGTTGATCATGCTCGCATTTCTGCTGGTCTTTTGGTACCGCTGGAAGCCGGGTTGGAACGGCCGGCTGCCGCGCAAGTGGATGCGCTTTCACAAATGAGGCTTTTGAAATTTTCGACGCTAGCTTTGCTGAACCGGGCTTTGACCTTTCGTTGAGCGCCGAATTCTCCCCCAGGTCCCCAGCAAGACCACACTGACGATCAAAGCATTCAGCGCCTGTCCAGCGATGGTCCCATACAAACCCCAGCGGTAGATCAGCCAGATACCCAAGCTGAACATGCAGGCAATCGCGGCCAGGTTAGCAATGAAAATCGGGCGAGTCAGGTGGATGGCCTTGAAAGCTGCTTGCAAAGGCCAGTATGCATACCATAAGGCGTAGAACAAAGCCATAAGCCAGATACCCTGGCTGTATTCGAGATAGACTTCACCGTAAAGCAGGCGCAGCAGGGCATCCGGGAAGATGACGGCGATCAGCAAGGTGCCGATCACGGCGACCCCGGCGAACAGATAGGTGAGCTTCAAAGTGCGATCGAGGCCGCGATAGCCAGCCTGGTGATACAGCCGCGCTGCGCGCGGTGTTAGGAAGGTGTCGATCGCCCGCAGCAAAACGTGGACGGGGGCGACCAGGTTTTGCAAGGCGCGGAAAGCTCCGGCGGCGGCGAAGCTGATCATTCCCGCGGCTAAAATTGGATACAGCTCCATCGCGATCCAATTTGCCAATGTACCACCCAGAATCCAACGTCCGAAAGCCCAATTTTGCCGCCAAATCTCACGCAACGGGGACCAATTACGTGTCCAATAGCGACGCGCCTGCCATATGCCGAGGAGCAAGGCTCCCAGCGCGCCCCAGGCGATGGCATCGATGCCCGCGGCGCCGCTAAGCTGGTCCCGGTATGCCCAGAGCAGTAGAATTCCGATGCGGATCGAGCTGGCCAGCGCGGTATTGAGCACGGCTAAGCGGACATTTCCACGTGTGTAAAATGCCCGGCGCACGTACTCTTGAGGCTGCCAGATCAGAAAGGCAAACCAGAGTACGAACAGGGCTGGACCCGCGGTATCGTTTCCCAGGATCGTGAGCAGCCAGCCCCCAACTGCCGCCAGCGCTGCAGTCATTACGGCCAGCGTCAGTTGTAAGATCCAGGTCCCACTGAAATAGGGCTTAAATTCGAGTGGATCCATCACCGCGCCGAGGGCGCTCAACGGTTGCACGGTGACGCCCTCCTGGACGGCCCGGACAAGGTGCAGCAATAGAAACCCGACCCCATAAACGCCGAATTCCGTTGGGCTGATCTGCCGGGCAAGGATAATGGCGGCCAAAAAGTTGCTCAAGCTGATGATGCCCTGGTCGAAGGCCGTCAGGTATCCTTCTCTGGCGACGCGACCGGAGAAAAGGCGCAGTAGCGGCCGGGTATAACCACCGATGGCGCCGGAGCTGGATGGGTTGGCGACCTCCGGTTGACCCGAATCAGGATGTGCAGGGGCCATTCAGTTCAGGATGTATTGGATGGTTGGTGGAGGGGGCCAAAGAAAATATACCGTCGTCCAGTTATGCCAGGAGACATAATCTTCATCACTGTAGCCCAGATCGATCCAGTAGCGACCAGGGATGCCTCCCCCGACATCGGCGATAGTCGCCGCGCCGTAGCCGGGCACGTATACTTGCGTACCGCCGATGAGCCGGTACCAATCCAGGGTGACCGCGGCGACCCCTCTACGCAGCCTCGCTCCGCTCGCGGTGACGTCATCACAGCGATCGTCAAAGATACGGCAGGGCGAATAAGAGGTCGCATACATGCTAACCTTTCGCCAATATGTGATGGTCCCTCCGGGTACTTCCAAGGTATGAGGCACGACTTTAGTCCCATACTCAACGATTTGATTTTGCGGTTCCTGGGCGATGTATTCGGCTTCTACCTGGCGCTGGACTTGCTCACCGTTCTCGTAGCGCACCCTAACCCTTCGAGCGGTGAGACCAAACCGACCTGCTTGAATCACGTCCTGAGTATCCAGCTCGAGTTGGTCGGAGGGTTGGAATTCGCTCTCGAATGGCAGCGGCTCAGTCTCGAGTTCGACGGTCTCCTCAACGCGTACTACTCGAATTACCCCGTTTGTTGGCAGGGGTTGATCGGGCGCAGGCACGCTGTAGTCCAGACCTTGCAGGGGCGAACCGGCCTGGGTCAACGCCTCCCCAACCTTACTCGCCGTGGTCTTAATTTCAAAGTCTCCCTCCGGAGACTTAATCGTGATCGGCTGGGAGGGGATAATGAAGACTTCCAATGGTTCAACCAGGGGCGTGTCAAGGGCCGGCTCGACATGGTCGGCGGCATTGAGCGAGATGCCAGCCTCCCAAAGCGCGCCACCCACGGTGGAGGCGGAAGACTGGATGGACTGTTTTTGCGCTCCGATGGTGATACGGACCGGTACGGCTCGGCGCACCTGGATGGTATGGGCCGTATCGGGAGAGAGGCTCGACTTTACTGAGGCAGACTCCCCATCGATGATCAGGCGATCATTAGCACCTACGGGAATTTCAGCGGATCTTAACAGGAGGTCTACAGAGCGTTCAACGCTGCGCAGGGAGGTCTCACCTTCCGGCGTCTCGATCGTCACCGAGACAGCTCGCTCGATCCGGATAACCTCATCATTCCGCAACCAGTGCTCGACTCGGGGAGTGAGTTGATCTCCAGGGTAAAGGGGTATTTCCGCGGATTCCAATAAAGTTCCCACTGTTAGCGCCGAGGTGGTTACTTCGACCGCCTCCCCATTAATCTCCAGCGTCACCGTTTTCTGAAAGCTGAGCCCTAACACCAACAACCCGCCCAAAACCAGGGCAACAGGTATAAGAGGCCACCGTTTAAAATCCATAACGGGCCAATTCTATCAGATTTGCTGCTTTGATTTAGAGCCCAGGGTGAGCGAGCCTCAATGGCTCAGAGAGCGCTTATGCCGGAAAATAAAGTGTTTCCCTTCAGCGACGATGAATTGGACGGGTCCTGTCAGTACGGTTCCAAGGCTAACCGGGGAAAACTCGTACTCGACATTCCGATATCATCAACCGGAACAGCCACAACAAAAAAGAGTCCCCAGTTGGATAACCCTTCAGCTTCCAGGCAGGTTTGGAAGGTGAGGTGGTGATCGCCCGTGTAAAATTGGTTGAACACCTGCAGGGTGGTTCGGACTTCACCTGTGCTGATATCAATGTAGTTGCTGCGGGGATGCCCTGGCGATAATTTTTGAAACGGCGATCGGCTGACGACGATATATTTCTGCATGTAACCATCGCCATAGATCAGGTAGACCGGCATACCCGGCCATAGATCGTAGAACTCTTCACCGGAGAGATAATTATGCGCCAAAAATCCGGTGACCCCGCGCTGCTCAGCCAACCTGAATTGAGTAACCTGTCCTGGCTGACCAGTTACGTAAGCGCCCTGGTTGGAAGGTTGTTGACCGACCTTTAATGCCAGCACATTGGGGACGTATACCCCGCGTATCTGCGAGCTACTGCCATCGCCGATCTCGTTAATGAACTGGTCCAGGGTGGGCAGTTGGGATGCGGTCGAATCCCCGGTATTTTGTGCTTCCTGGGGGAAATCATATCCCGCTCGGTTGATGGTTGAACCGGTTTCAGAGAGCGACGCCCCAAACAAACGCCCGGTACGGGCGGGATTGTTTGGAAGATTCGCCGCCAGGATCAGCGACGCCATACACGTCAGCAGTATGACAAGGAAAGGAGGGTAAGCGCGCCTTAGCGGGTAGGTAGGTGTGGTTGTTGTGTTCATCGATGTTCAACACCTCAGTTCGAGATAATTCAATTCTAGTTGAAAATTTACAGAATTTGTCTTTCGATTTTGTTAGCATAAGATTTAATTCATGCAATCAATTTTGTATGATGAAAACAACAAACGCGATTGCTTTTGCGTAGTTAAGTGGTTAAAGAAAAAAAGAGCCCAACTGGGCTCTCGCTCTCGAATTGTGATTTTCTATTTGGTTAGGAGTTAAGCAGTTTGCCGGTGAAGTGGGAGTATTCGGGCCTTTCGTATAGCCACTTCTACTTCGGCTGTACGACCCTCTCAGGCGAAAGGTCGATATGGCCTAAGAAATATGGCATCATCTTCCGCCACCACGGCCAATCGTGGTTAACGTCGTGTCCCCAGAAATCAACCCAATGGGGGATGTCTTTATCTTCCAGAATGCGTTTTACGGCGTGGGCGTCGGCGATCATGGGGTCCTCCCAGGCGCCTTGTCCGACGCAGATAATGATTTGGCTCTGGCGGTACTGGTCAAGATACCAGGGGTCCTCCAGGTTGGGAAGATAGGCCAAAGGGCTGTTGAAGTAAACGTTGTCGTCCAAATAGTCGCCGATGAACATATTCAACCGAAAAATACCGCTTATGGAGATTAAGGTATCGAAAACATCAGGATGGCGGAAAAAGAAATTAGCCGAGTGATAGCCGCCCATGCTGCAACCGGTTGTGAGAAACTTGCCCTTAAAAGCGCTTTTCTTGCGAATAAAAGGGGCGACTTCATCCATAAAATACCGATCATAGTCGAGATGGCGGCGAGCTCGGTCGGCGGGATGGCTGCTCCAATTCGTCCAGGATTGATCGTCGATGCTGTCGAGGGTAAATAGTTGAATTTTATAATCGACGATGAAGGGATGGCAGGCTGCGACCATGCCAAAATCTTCATACTGGTAAAACCTACCGCCTTGGGTTGGAAAAACCACAACCGGTTTTCCCCCGGAACCGTATACTTTGAGCTCCATATCCTGATTCAGGCTGGGGCTCCACCATTTGTGGTATTCAACGTTCATCAAGCTGCCTCAATGGGTTTCCTGGATGAACTGCGCCATGGAGACGATCTCCTCGAGGTCAGGAGAACGAACCAAGTATCCATAATTCCCCAGCGCTGCGCTGAAAACCCCGCTGATATCGCCATGGAAACAAAGCTCCTGGGGGAATTTCTCGAGGATCTCTTCATGGGAGTGGATGTACTGCTTATTAAATTTTCGGCTCACGTAGCAGCAATGGTAGGGGCGTGAGTACGTGGCATTGAAGCGGTTATGGACCACCACGTTGGCCCATTCCTTGTAGATATCGATATCGTTCGCGAAGTTGAACATGTCCGTTGTGAGCCCGCCGGGTGGACGCATGTTCACCTCCAGTCCCAGGAGCTCTCCGCTTTTTGCGGAACGGAAGAATTCAAAATGGAAAAGCCGCTCTTTCAATCCATAGGTTTTCAAAACACGCAATCCGGCAGATTTTAAATCCGCAGGAATCTCACGTAGTGAATAATAATAGATCAACGAGTCTTCGTTAACCGTCTCCATGATCCCCTGGCTGTAGGTATGCGAGGTATAGAAGACCGGGGTGCCTTCCTGGTCGACAAGACCGTCGAAAGTGAAAATATCCCCCTCGACGAACTCCTCCATGATGTAATCGATCTCCGGTTTGCGGGAGAAAAAGTCGGTTAGATCTTCCTGGTTGGAGATCTTGAATGTATCTGCCGCGCCCACCCCACTATCGGGCTTAGCGACGACTGGAAAGCCGACTCTATTAATAAATTGTTCAGCCTGTTTTTTCGTACGCACGATTTCACCCTGCGCCACTTTCACGTCCGCCTTGAGGAACATTTTCTTCATCAACGATTTGCGGCGCATTTTGACTATATCCTCGACTTTGGGGCCGTGGATATTAAAATCGGTTCGCAAGGCAGCCTCCAGGTCCAGCCAGTATTCGTTGAGCGATTCGATCCGGTCGATTTTCCCGTAGCGATGGGTAAAATATCCCACCGCGCGCACCATCTGGTCGTAATTATGCATATCATCGACGCGATAATATTCGGTGAGCGAGGCGCGCAGACCCGAATCGAGTTGGTCGTAGCCTTCCTCGGCGAGTCCTAAGACGTTGACCCCCAGAGCATGCAAACGGTGGGCAAACGGATAATAGTTGGGGGGAAAGTGCGGCGATAGATAGATGAAATTCATCAAATCACTCTCCATTTGATAACATTAATAATGCCGGTTCACACCTGAGGTGGGAGCAGCTAGCCCGAACCGAAAGGTCTGATCGAAAAGTAAAGCTATTTGGGGGGGTTTTCTAGGCGTAATCCATGCCCGCGCACGGTTACGATGTAGGATTGAGTCGGGTCTACGGAAGCCAGGCGATCGCGCAGCCGGCGAACCAGGGCATCGAGGGCTTGTTCGGATACGTCCAACGCATTTTCTTCACGCCATACTTTTTCGATAATATCTTTGCGTGAGACGACGCGCCCTTCATGTTCGTAAAGGATTTCCAGTAAGCGGAATTGGGATACGGATAAGGGCGGGATTACTTCTTCACCGGCGATCCATACCCGGCGAGAACGTTTTTCGAGGCGCAAGCGACCTTCAGCTTTGGTTCCCGATTCAAGCGGTTCGATCGATTCGAGCGGCAAAGTGGCATCCGAACTCAGGTAAACGAATTGCTGCGCCAGGGCAATTTGGATCACATCCGAGTCTTTCAAGACAACCGGATCTTCCACCATTTTGCCGTTATGATGCGTCCCGTTTTTGCTGGCCAGATCCTCTAGGATGAATCCGTTGTTGCTCTGCGAGATCCTGGCGTGATGACGGGAGACTTGCCGGTTAGGAATCGGTATATCGCAGGTTGGGTCTCTCCCGATGATGAGGGTATCCTTGATCATCCAGCGTTGTCCAATCAAGGGGCCGGACTGCCCGACAAGCACCGGGGTATCCTCGCTGTTCTGATCGATTAGCATGAAGGCCATTCTCCTCCGCGAGTATAATACCAGCTATAATTCAGAATCGTTAACTTAAATCTTAAAGAAATATGCCAACACCGCTAAAAGCAGAAACCGTACTCCGCGAACGCTATAAAATCCGTCGGATCATTGGACAGGGAGGGATGGGGAGCATCTACCTGGCCGACGATGTGCGGTTGGAAGGCCGGCTTTGCGCTTTAAAAGAGGTTCAACACGACAGTACATTGCCCAAGGATATGCTGCAACAGGCCCGCGACCAGTTCTTGCGCGAAGCGACAGTGTTGGCCAGGTTAGATCACCCTAACCTCCCCAAAGTCTCTGATTTCTTCTCGGAGGGCAAACGCGATTACCTGGTGATGGATTTTGTGCCTGGCAAGGACTTACGCACCTTGATGACCGAATCCCGGCAGCGGGGTGAATTTCTTCCGGAGGCGGATGTATTATCCTGGGGCAAGCAGCTCGCAGATGCGCTAGCCTACATGCATTCTCAGGACCCACCGATACTGCATCGGGATATCAAACCAAGCAACCTGAAACTGACCCCGAGTGGTTTAATTAAACTGGTTGATTTCGGTTTGGTCAAGATCCTGGCTTCTGAGGAAATGACCATTACGATTCTACAAGGGCGCGGCACGGCGATTTATACGCCGCTGGAGCAGTATGGCGGTGATACCGGTCACACCGATGCACGCAGCGATGTATACTCCTATGGAACAACGTTATATCATTTGTTGACCAACCAACCACCGATCGAAGCACGTGAACGCTTTTTACACCCTGGCAGTTTAGTCTCGCCGCGACAGGTAAATCCCGAGATTTCTTTACGCACAGAAAGGGCGGTTCTGTGGGCGATGAGCTTGCATCCCGACGACCGGCCCCAAGACATCAATACCCTGAAACAGGCTTTGTATGGGGATTTAAGCCCCATCACGCAACCCAGGGGATATTCTCAATCGCAGAGTATTACCGCAGCTATCTCGTCCCCGACCGAGTGGGTTTTGGTCGGCATAGCGGCTGGCTTGGTGATCCTAAGCCTGATCGCTACTTTGATCCGCTGACTGTAGACTCCTGTTGTGGTTATTTTCGAATGCCTGCCAACCCCAGGCCGTCCCCCAGCCAAGTGTAGATCCTAAAATTGTGACCAGCAATACCCCCCAGGAGCCCGCCTCTTCTACGACCATGGCGCTTCCCGGCAAACCAAGCGCCAAATAAGTATAGGCAAGCAGCCCTCCGATTAAGGAAAGGAAGCTTCCCCGCACTCCCCAACGCGCCGCGCCCAAGTTAATCATTAAATAATAGATCCCTAACCCCAGAGCGAAGGTGACCAGCAGTGCCATGAACCAGTCCGTCAGGTTGGTTTCTGTACGCGGCGGCGAAGGAGTCTCCTGCAGGGCGGCGAGTGCCGTAGGGGTTGGCTCAACGTCTGTATTCTCCGTAGGTTGGGGAGCCGCCTCGGTAGGCGCGATTTCACCTTCAACCGGTGCGATATCGAAAGCCAAGACCGTGGACTGCATAGCAGGTTCGCTCTCCACGCGAAACTCAAGCCTGCCGGATTGGTCAATCAGAAATGTAGTCCGCGCAATCCCGCCCTTGGTTGTTTCGATTTGAGGCGAGGCGATTACATCTCCCCCGCTGCTCATGATGAACTGCACCGGCGTCCCGTCCGGCACGGGATGTCCATTATGATCCAGGATAATCCCCGTACGCAGCGCAAGCAAATCGCCTATTTCAAACTCCGGCGCTGGGGGCGGCTCCGGCGTCGGGGTGCCTTCCGCAACCGGCTGTTGAGGTTGATCCAGTGTCAATGGGATAGTCTGGTTTGGATCCGGCGCCGTAAAGGAGATTAAGTCGTAACCCACACCGGGAACGGACACGGGCAGGTTGCCTTGCGGCGCGGGGATCTCCCCAAATAAGAGTCGGGCAGCGACTTCGATGAATTGTGGGGCTTTACTGTACAGTCCAAAATACGCAGTGAGTTTGGAGATCTCGGTAGCATCCAGGTAATAGGGAGCGTTGAAAGCGAAAACGATCAAATTTTTCTGGCGGAAAAGGTCAGGTCGCTCGGCTAAAAAGCGGGATAGAGCTAAAGATGTCGGATTGCTCGTACTCACGTTCAACATGGCAACAACGATCCAGTCCGCTTGCTGGATATCGGTTGAAAGTGGGGGTGGTTCTTCGTCACTGCGCGGTGCATCCAAAAATTCGATCAGTTCCGTGAAGGAATACGAGCTCAAGTTGCGCTGCAGGACCTGACCACCGGCGAGCGGACCATAAAGGCGGATGATGGCTTGTTCAAGAGCGTTTTTGCCGAAAATATTTATTTCAGGACAATCGCTGCATTGCTGCATAGTGCGCTCATCGGTGATAAATAGGATGCGGTCGTTGAGTCCGGGTGGTTCCGGTAGGGTATCTCCTAACTCCTCCAAAGACGGGTTGATCAAGGTGGCAGCCGCTTGGGCTACCTCGAAGGTCGTTTGGGAAGCCTCACCGCTCAATGCTGTGGCGGATAGATTGGGAAGGACTTGCGCGAGGGTAAAAATGTTGCTGTATAAACGGTACTTCATGGTCAAGATACGCAACACCGAGATATCCACAAGTTGAGCGAAAGCGGGGTCTTCCCGGTATTTTTGGGCGAACAAATCCAATGTGCGCAAGATCGTCGGATAGGAGTCAGGGTCGGAATTGGCGACAAAACCGCTGCCCAAAAAGAGCAGGTCGTTACCTGTCAAAAAGGCGTCCCGGGCGATAATCCGAGCATTAAAAGACGTGCCCGTGGGGTCCTTAAAACGGCGGAAAGCCAGGCTGCCAAGGTTATCGCTGATCATCAGGCCACCGTTTTCTCGCCAGGCGGCGAAGGCTGGGAGGCTCATCAACTGCGAGAAGGCTTGTGGATCTAAGCTCACCGGGTTGGTAGTGGCGCGAATATTGCCCTGGAAACCCTGGTAGCGGATATGGGAAACCAGCAAGGCATCGACGGCGGCGCCTGAGGACGGCGCGTTCCCTGTTACGGCGAAGAACGGCGGCAGCTCGGTCAGATTGAGCTGCTCCAGGGATTTACGTACTGTGGAGACTTCCTCTTCAGGCAATCGATCCGAGCTGCCATATCCAGGGAAGTGTTTGCCCACAACCGCCATACGCCCCGCGCTGCCCTCGTGGACGCCGCTGATGTAAGCCCGGCCCATTTCTCCAACCCAGTAAGGATCGCCTCCAAAGGTGCGCACACCAAGGTCGCCGGTCCCCAATTGTTGAGGCGTTTCCAGAACGTCCAGGGAAGGTCCGAGCAACAAGTTAAACCCCATTGAAGCAAGCTCGCTACCGGTGACAACGCCTACTTTACGGGCTAATTCCGGATTCCAGGTTGCGCCAATTGCCATCTCGCTTGGCAATGGGGTTAAGCTACCTTGAGAGGGAATAATTTGATCGTTCGGTGCGATATCCCCTTCTTGGGAAACACCGATAAACAAGGGGATGAAGGCAGGCCTGAATTCCTCATTAGTAATCGGATCGATCTGATTGGACTGAGTCGCGGACCATTCATCGGTCTGCAGTTGGCGAATGAGCTGCGTGAGCTCGGACAAGGTCTGCGGCTGTGGGGCGAAATTATCGTTTCCTGCCTGTAAGATGACCCCCCCTACGTGGTGATTAGTGATCAGATCGAAAATTTGGGAATTACTCCCCGCATCGGTACCTTGAAACGTCACCAAGAACAGCTGTCCAACTTTCTCCTCGGCAGTTGACAGGGAGCTAAACAGCGCCTGCGCCCGGTCCTCCGGCGAGGCGGATTGCGGGTTAGGAGCAGCTTTGACAGGGGATTGCGGCTGAAACTGGGAAAGGAACAGTCCGGCAGCGAGAACAATCCTCAGAAAAAGCCAGATTCTCGGCTGGTTGCTATGTCTTGATGATGCCATTGCTTGGACGATTTCATCCGTTAACTTCTTGAGCTATGATTTCCCGCAAGTGAACTCTGCGCTCGGCGCCGCTCAGCAGTTCCAACTTACGGATACCCAATGGGTCGATCACCTCACGAATCAGTTCCAATTCTTCTAGAGTCGGTGCGATCGTTTCCTGGATATGTTCGGAAAGGTTCAAATCAAAACCAGTCTTTGCCTGGATGCGTTTTACCTCGACACCAGGGTGGTGGGAAAGCAGTCGCATTTTTCCGTCCACAAAGTCGAATACGCCCAGATCCGAGATCAAAACCCGGGGGCCAGCGCCATGGATGCGGGCGGGATGGTGTCCTAAACCCGATCGAAAGTCTAACTGTCTAACGAAGGTCACCCTGGAATGGCGGGGGACATAGAGGTGGATGTTATCGAGGAAGGTGGTGACGTCCGGGATGCCGCCAGATCCGGGCAATCGCAGGCGCGGCGCTCGGTAGTTTTTCCCGAAGGCAATATTGTTAAAGTTCCCGTTGGCGTCAACCTGGGCGGGGCGAAAAAATTCTTTTGGGCGTAATCGGGGCAGCACGTCTGCAGCGACACGCACGAAACCGACCCCCGTAAGGGCGCGATCAAGCCACAGGCTCTCCACCCGGGTCAGGCTTAGAGGGGCAGGTTCCCGGCAGATACTTTGGCCGATAGCCGATGCGAAATAAAGATTCGGGGCGTGGGTATGGCGAGCCAGTAAAAAAGCCGAAGCAACCAGGGGCGTCGCTAACCCCTGAACGACGACTTCGCCGTCATCGATGCAGCGAGACATGCAGACGACCATGATCTCGTCTGGCGTAAAGTTTATGGACATCTCTCTAGCTTACTCCAAGTTCAGATCCGGCAGCCAATGGGCACAGATCTCGGCGTGAACTTCAGGTTGTATATTACCACCAGATATCACGATTATGGCAGGACGTGCACTGATCGCCCCCTTCAGCAGCGCGGCCAACGCAGCCGCCGCCGAGCCCTCAATTTTTTCGCGGTATCTATGCCAGGCGAATGCGATGGCATGAGAAATCTTTTTTTCTTCGACCAACACAAAATCATCTACCAGATCTTTGACGAGGGCTATGGTGATCGAGCCCGTTTCAACCGGTCCCGACAATCCGTCCGCCAGGGTAGGTTCGTCATCGACCCCGGTCTGGGAGCCATTGAAGTAGAGGGCATGCATGAAAGGCGACGCGGCGGCTTGAACAGCGACCAATTTGTCCCGTTGGGCGCAGACCTTCAGGCCAGAACCGATCCCGGCGATGAGTCCGCCACCGCTGGTCGGCACCAACCAAACAGGCTCGAGTTCGCCGGGTAACTGCTCGCAAACTTCGAGCACAATGGTGCCTTGTCCGGCGATCACTTGGGGATCATTGTAAGGGGAGATCCAGGTTGATTTGCTGGAGAGAGCGAACTCGTGCCCCGCTTTTTCTGCATCCCCGTATCCACCTGGGACCAAGCGGACCTCCGCGCCCAAGGCGCGCATGGCCTCTACCTTGGCAGGGACTGCATTCTCCGCGCAAAAGATGATCACCGGCGCGTCAAGCAACTGGCCAGCCAATGCTACCCCCTGCCCGTGATTTCCTGCTGAAACAGCGACCAACCCGCGCTGTTTTTCTTCTGCGGTTAGCTGGAGGGCTTTATTGAGCGCCCCTCTGGCTTTGAAAGAACCGGTGCGCTGCTGGTTTTCCCACTTCAAATAGATCTGCAGATCGGCGTCAAAGGTTAGCGGCGTCCGCAGAATGTAAGGCTTTATTCGTTCAGCAGCATCCCGAATCCAGTTCCCTGGTATCTCCATCGGGTTAAGGGTACTGGAAGAGATTATCCGTTTTGGATAGGATCTGCCGCGCCAGGGAGGGATTGTCGGTGAAGATGCCGTCCACGCTTAATTTAAACAAGCGGTTCATCTCCTCCTCGGAATTCACGGTGTATGGGTAAACCCGGTTGGCTTTACGGTGTGCTCGCAAGACGAGTTCGGCGTTCACATCCTCGCGGTCAGGGTGGAGGGATGCATAGGGGACCAGCCATTCGCCGAACCAACCCCGCGCCCAGGCGCCCTTCCAGCCAGGAAATGCCAGCAGTCCAACCGGTACTTCTGGAAGCAATTCGTGAGCGCGCCCCAAGGCGATCGGGTTAAACGATGAAAACATAACTTTAGATTCCAGCTGGTAGCGTTGGACCAGCGCCACCACCCGCTGGGGAAGGTTATCGAAAGGCGTTGCGTAGTTGGTAATCTCAACGTTAATGTAGATCTGCGGACCTAAACGCTCAAAAACTTCTTCCAAGGTAGGTATTTTCTCACCCTGGTAGGCAATGTCAAAATGCGAGCCGGCGTCCAGCGAACGCAATTCGGTCAGAGTCATATCTTTAACCCGTCCGCTCCCGGGAGTCGTACGGTTAACCGTCTGATCGTGGAGGACCACGACATAACCATCTACGGAGAGCTTGGCATCGAGTTCGATTGCATCGGCCCTTTGTTCGACGGCGAGTTGAAAAGCCGCAATAGTATTCTCCGGGGCATGAGCACTGGCCCCGCGATGCGCGATGACAATCGGAGGATTTAACTGATTGAACATCGTAACCTTTATGAATGCTTCAGGTTTTGGCGCTTGCCGGCAGGAGTGAAAGATTAAAGAAGTGTGGACAAGCTTGTGCGAGTTTTACAATTCGACGAAATATGATTCTGCTGCCATGTCGATTAACTGGCGCGTCATGGCAGGTTTTATCGATAAGAAGCGAGCGATATCCAGGATTTGATCGCATAAGTCGCGCGGGTGAGAGGCACGCAGCTTGCGATCTCGCTTGATATACCATTCCTGAAGCAGGTATGCCAAGCCTTGATCGCTGTAAGCCACTCGCTTATTCTCGGCAACCCGGCGAAAGATCTCACGGTAATCTTCAAAGCTGGGATCGGTGATCTCTATTTTATGCCGCAGACGTCTTAAGAATGCTTCATCAACCAGGTCTTTCGGGGGTAAATTGGTCGAGAAAACGACTAACACGTTAAAAGGAACTTCAACTTTCCGGCCAGTGTGAAGGGTCAGGTAATCGATGCGGTTCTCGAGCGGGACGATCCAGCGGTTCAATAGATCGCGCGGGCGCACAAGCTGGCGTCCAAAATCGTCGATCAACAAGATACCACCGTTGGCTTTTACCTGGAAGGGCGCTTCGTAGAATTTATTGACATCATCGAAGACCAGATCCAAGCCTTCGAGGGTGAGCTCGCCGCCAGTGACGATGAACGGGCGGTGAATGCGAACCCAACGAGGGTCGCGCCGTGCCCCGGTGCGCAAAGATCCGGTACCCATGCGCGTGGTATCGGCCTCGGGCGCTAATTTATGATTGACTGAATCGTAAATCTTAACTACCTGACCGTCGATGTAGATCGCGTAGGGAATGAACAAACTCTCTTGCAAGATCATCTGTCCGACAGCCTGGGCAATGCTCGTCTTGCCATTTCCAGGGGGACCGTAAAGAAAAATCGACGTTCCTGAATGGACGGCAGGGCCAACGCGGTAGAAGAGCTGTTCGGAGACAACCAGATGCGATAAAACCTGGCGCATGGCCCTATGTGAGATGGGAGCTGCATCCCTGGATTGCCGGATGACGGATTCGTTATACGTGTGCAGTGGAACAGGCGCTGGACCAGCATATTGGCTGCGCTCTAACGCCTCTCGGGCTCGATCTATACCCGCACTCGTGATGGCGTATTGGTAAGCTCCTTCTCCGAGACCAATCTGTGAAGATTTGACTACTTCAACGAACTTCTCACGTTTTAATGCTTCTAATATCTGGTCGGTTATTCCGGCGAAGGGAAGCGCGATCTCCTCTGAGACTTTGAACCCGGTCAGGTACCCCTGGAAATAAAGGATCTTCAAGGCAAGGTCCTGCAACCATAAGGGGGAAAGACCGGTATCTTCCATCCTGGTTACCGGAGAAGGATAAAATTGCTCAGCCGGTTCATTTTCTGGTGCAGCAATCACAGTTGCTCGGGAAAACTTCATTGCCGTAGCTCCGAGTCGATGGTCGATCGACATTGAGTGCTCCCAAATCTGAGAGGAATAGTTATTACCACCCGTTTTCAGTTCTTGTCATGACGGAAAAATTATAGCATGCACTGTGTCAACTAAAGCCTTCAACCTTGTAAGGGGATATTTTCCGGCTGGTATAATCTAGCGCATGAAAATATCGGTCATCATTCCGGCATACAATGAACGAAAGACTATCCGGGAGATCATTGACCGCGTCACAGCGGTCGATGTCGCAGACGAGATTCTAGTCGTGGATGATGGATCCACGGACGGTACTCGTGAAATACTGAAAGAATATAACAAAAATGGGGTAGTCCGAGTAATCCACCATCCGCGCAACCAGGGCAAAGGCAGCGCTGTACGCACCGGAATAGAGCAGGTCCTGGGCGACCTGGTGATCATCCAGGACGCGGATTTGGAATACGACCCGCGGGAGTACAAAGCTCTGTTAAAACCGATTGAAGAGGGTCTGGCTGAGGTCGTCTACGGCTCTCGCTTCTTAGGGGCTGCTCGACGGCCGACGATGTTCTGGCATATGGTGGCGAACAAACTGCTCACCTTGATGACCAACATCTTTTACGATACGATTTTGACCGATATGGAAACCGGATACAAGGTTTTTAAAACCGGCGTCGTTGAGGATATGAAATTAAAAGCCAGAAGCTTCGACTTTGAACCGGAGTTTACTGCCAAAATACTCAAGAAAAAGGTTCGTATCTTCGAAGTTCCCATCACTTTCAATCCAAGAGATTATGAGGAAGGCAAGAAAATTAGAATTAAAGATGCTTTCCAGGCAGTATGGACCCTGTTGAAGTACCGCTTTGTTGATTAATCGCTAGTCTTCCCTCCGAGAAACAGGTTGAGCCACCCGAGACCAATAGGGTGGTTCTATTATTTAACACCCAATTTCGAACGAACTGAGGAAGAACCGAAATTGGTTAT
>CAYNWK010000024.1:0-4871 GCA_964400875.1 uncultured Anaerolineaceae bacterium
TATTGCAAGTCAATACTTGCTTATGATACAATCGGTTTTAGGATTTATGCAATTGGTGAGGGTGTTTGGGAGCAATCCGCCCAAACGCCCCCTTTTCGGGGTACTGCGCGAAGCTAAAAGGAGCCTGCCATGCCAAAGATCATCGACGAAGGTAGCGTGTTTCGCACTGTGATAGACCGGTGGGTCTCACACGGCTATGAAGGCGCGACCACCAAGGAAATCGCGGAGGCTGCCGGAGTCAATGAGGTCACCCTCTTCCGCAAGTACGGCAGCAAGGCGGAGCTGTTCGAAAAAGCCATTCACCACCAGCTGGCTGACACGCCTTTGAACAAATTGCTGTACACCGGCGAGCTCGAAGCCGACCTGATCGCGATCATCGAGGCCTATCTGAAAACCAACGAGCTGTATGGGGAGATCATCCCCACCATCCTGGCGGAAGCGCCGCGCCATCCGGAATTAAAGGGCGCCTTCCAGACCCCGTGGAAAAATATTCAAGTGGTGGCTAAAATCCTTCAAAAGTACCAGGCGCAGGGGCTGCTGAAACCAGAATCCCCGCTTACCAGCCTGAACGCTTTGATCGGCCCCCTGATGACCGGCCAGATGATCCGGCGCGCCGATCTCGGCATCCCGGTTCCGGAAATGGATGCGAGAGAACACGTGGAGGCCTTTTTGCACGGCAGGAAACCATAAAGCGGGGGGTTTGGGTAGGCGCAGCCCGCCCAAACCCCCACACATCTTTTCGTTTTCTGTGTAATCTGTGGATTCAACAGTACAAATAGCGCATTTCCCGTTGGGGGAGGAGATGGTATCCTCGACGTGGAGGCGCCTATGAACCGCAGACTATTCTCGAATATTGCCCTGGCTTTGATCTTGATTCTGTTGGGTGGGCTCAGCCCTGCCCAACGCGGCCAGGCCGAGCCGAAAGCCGTGCAGGCTGCCGTGCAGGCTGCCTTGCAGGCGCCCGTGCTCAAGTGGAAGAACGGCGGCTGCTATTCCTCGTGGTGCGAGACCGGCTGGTATTCTTCCCCGGCGGTCGCCGACCTGGACAACGACGGGCAGATGGAGGTAGTCGCCTCGACTTATACGATCTTCGTGCTGAACGGGGCGAACGGCGCGCTGGAGTGGCAGATGGCCTCCGGTCACGACCGGAGCGAGCCGGGCGCCGGCAGCGTGGGGCGCACCTGGCCCGGGATCGTGATCGCCGATGTGGACGATGACGGCGCCCCCGAGATCGTCACCGCGCACAGCGGCGGGTACGTCTCGGTTTACAACGCGGCAGGCTACTTCGAGCCCGGCTGGCCCCGGCAGCCCACCGGCAACGAGCTGCGCGGCCTGTCCGTCTACGACCTGGACGGCGACGGGACCCTGGAGATCGCCGTCACCGGAGCGGTGTACGGCAAGACCAACACCTGGGTGTACGAGCACGACGGCGCGCTGCGCCCGGGTTGGCCCCAGCTGACCAACGACAGCGGCTACGCTTACGGCGTCTTCAACGACAACGCCGCGCTGGGCGACCTGGACGGCGACGGGATTGGGGAGCTGGTGGTGCCTTCCGATGTGCACTACATCAACGCCTTCGAGCCAAACGGCGCCCAGATCCCGGCGAACCCCATCTACGGGGGCAAAGGCTGGGGTAAAGTGGGCGTGTGGGAGAGCCTGGCGATCGAACTGCGCGGCTGGGGCACCTGCACCAACGGCGACCCGCGCGCCGAGCGCTACCGGGCGAACTTCGCCCACGGTCCGGCGGCCATCGCCGACATGAACGACGACGGGGTGAACGAAGTGATCGCCGTGGGCAATATGTACGACTGCATCCCAGGCTACCCGAGCAAGTACAACGCCGCCTTCGTGTTCAACGCCGACCGCAGCCGCTTCAAAAGCGGCGGCTATAACTGGGAGAGCATCCCGATCGACACCGGCGCGCCGCTCAACGAGGACTACAACGTGATCGAGAGCGACCAGCCCAACCCGGCCATCGCCGACCTGGACGGGGACGGCGAGCGCGAGATCCTGTACGCCTCCTACGACGGCCGCGTGCACGCCTTCTGGCTGGACAAGACCGAGCACGGTAACTGGCCTTATTCCGTTTACAACTCCGGCGAGGGCTTCTACCGCTTCGCCTCCGAGCCGGTGATCGCCGACCTGGATGGGAACGGGCAGGCCGAGGTGATCTTCACTTCCTGGACGCAGAAAGGCTCCCACCAGACCGGCAAGCTGCACCTCCTGGATTACCTGGGGAACCCGCTGTACGAGGTGCCCCTGCCGGATGCCTACGGTTCCCCCGATTGGAACGGCGCGCTGGCCGCTCCGACGCTGGCGAACATCGACTCCGACCCCGACCTGGAGGTGGTGGTCAACACGGCCCACTCCGGGGTGGCTGCCTACGACCTGCCCGGCACGGCGAACGCCCGCCTGCAGTGGTGGACGGGGCGTGGCAACTACCAGCGCAGCGCTTCGTATTTGGCCGGCAGCCTGCTGACTTCCAGCAAGCAGGCCAGCGAGCTGACCCCGGCACCCGGCGGAACGCTGACCTACACTATCGTCCTGGAGAACCCGGGCCCTGCGCTGGAGGACGTCGCTGTCAGCGACAGCCTGCCGGCGGGCTTAACTTACGCCGGGAACCTGAGCGCCTCCTCGGGGACCCCCGGCTACGCGGCCGGTGTGGTCACATGGGAGGGCGAAGTGCCCGGCGGGGCGCCGGTGACCATCGCCTTCGACGCCAGCGTGGACGCCGGGATCAGCGCACCGCAGCTGATCGTCAACGCGGCCCAGATCGACGACGGCCTGGGGAACGTGCTGACCAAGGAGGCGGTGATCGTCGTGGACGGCGTCGAGCTGTACTTGCCGCTGGCGCTGCGTTAGGCGCTGAGAATAATGAGGTTTGGGCGTGGGGTGCAGCCCTACGCTCAAACCCCAAATGCCCATTTTCTGAGACGGCGGTATATGACGAGAGGGGGAGTTTAAAGTTACATTTGTGACTTGATTCACAAATGCTTTTCTTGTACGATTTTGGCAAAGGATCTATTCCCCACAAAAATCTCCGGAGGCGGGGAGACCATGCGAGGAGCTCGAGATGAATCAAATTGGGTTGGAGCCATTGAATGCGAATCCACTGCCCTGGCTGCTCGAGCCTGACCGGGATAATCCCGGAGTGCGTTACTTTGCTCTGACTAAGCTGCTGGATCGACCCGACGAAGACCCGGAAGTCCTGGCGGCCCGATGGTCGGTCATGGCGACCGGCCCGGTACCCCGCATCCTCCAGGCTCAGGAACCGGGTGGATATTGGGTTGAGCCCGGTCCGGGGTATTATCCGAAGTACCGGGGCACGATCTGGCAGAATATCTCCCTGGCCTTGATGGGCGCGGACGGCTCGGATCATCGCGTCGCGGCCAGCTGCGAATACGTGCTCGACCACTCCCGCTCGAGCTGGAGTGGTTTTAGTGTGGATGGCCGCCCGGCGGGGATGATCCCCTGTTTGCAGGGCAACCTGGCGGCGGCCCTGCTCGACCTGGGTTGGTTGGGCGACCGGCGCATGGATGCGGCCCTGGATTGGCTGGCGCGCAGCATCACCGGAGAGGGCATCGCCCCGGCCGCCGAGACGAACGCTCCGGTGCGGTATTACCGCAGCGGCAACAGCGGCCCTGGATTCCGGTGCAGCGCCAACAATCATCTCCCTTGCGCCTGGGGCGCGGTCAAATCGCTGCTGGCCCTCGGCAAGGTGCCAGAGGGCCAGCGCACGCCAGCGATGCAGGAGGCGATCGAGGTTGGCGCGGATTTCCTGCTGAGCCGTGACCCCGCCATCGCTGATTATCCAATGGGTTACCGTGAGAAGCCCAACCGAGGCTGGTTCCAACCTGGCTTTCCGCTGGGCTACGTCACCGACTTCCTGCAAAATCTCGAGGCGCTCTTTGCAGTCGGCATGGGAGACGATCCGCGCCTGGAAGCGGCCATCGATCTGCTCCTGGACAAGCAAGACGAACTGGGGCGCTGGAAGATGGAATACAGCTACAATGGAAAAACCTGGGTGGACGTCGAGCAAAAAAGCCATCCCAGCAAGTGGGTCACGCTGCGCGCCCTTTGCCTGTTGAAAAGCTGCAGGCGTTTACCCCAGGCGATGTTTGCCGTATCGTAAATAGGCCATTAGCCTCCTGATTTGTTCCTGCGTTGAGGCAGCGGTTATGCTTTGGACATCTCGATGCCAGGCTTACGGGACCAGGGTGTAAACCTTGGTGCCGCTGCCGCCACCGAAGGGGATCTCGAAGGTGTAGGTCTCCTGCGACCCCAATATATATTCCACTGGATGCACACTCGGGGGGAGCATTGTATCCGGCAGGTCGAATTGGAATGTATCCTCATCACAGGTCCAGTCGTAGGTGCCCATCTGCCAATCCTCCCAGATCTCCAGGCTGAGCACGCTTCCAACACAAGAACCGTGGACGTTGATGTTCACCTCCGCCGGCGCCTCAAAAGTACAGCTGTTCTCTCCGTCCGAAAAAGCGCCCGATTGGCTGCCGGGGATGATCTGCGCCGTATTATCGGACACCTGACCATCCTCGTCTAAGCGGACCTGGAGATAACCCGATGCGTCCCAAACCCAGTCGCCCATGCCGGTATCGGTCCAGAAGTGGTGGTTTGCCTGCAACCCAAACACCGCCGGACCATCCGGGCAGGCGTCCGGCTCTGTGGGCGGCTCGGTCACTTCCATCCCTTGGGACGGAGGCGGCGAAGTGCTGGTGGGGGTCGCCTCCGGAAGATCGACCGTTGGAGTGGGCGACGCGTTGCCGGTAAGGCTTCCCACGGCATTACAGGCCAAAATGAGCGAGGTACTGGCGCAGATTAACGCTAACCAAAACCCGCGCTTGGATGTGATG
>CAYNWK010000024.1:4971-37568 GCA_964400875.1 uncultured Anaerolineaceae bacterium
CGGGCAAGGAGGGTAGAATAGGGGCAGCATAAACCTTTGCCGGTTTGAGAGCATCGTATGCTTGATAAGCGGCAATACCATAATAGAAAAGGATCCCTATGTTCTTTCAAAACGAAAATCAAGTCGCCATCTTCATCGATTACGAGAATATCGAGCTGAGCTGCCAGGATAAAATGGGCAAGGACGCTGACGTCGATTGGACTCGTGTTTTGGACTCGGCGGTGGATTTAGGCCGCGTCGTCGTCCGCCGGGCTTACGCTGATTGGAATGTGTTCAGCAGCAACCAGCGCGAGATGCTCGGGATGGGTGTGGACCTGATCCACGTCACCGCCAAGCGCGGCAAGAACGCCGCTGACATCCGCATCGTGATCGACGCGCTGGAGATGGTCATGGGCGGGCATTCCAACATCAGCCACGTGATGCTGGTCTCTGGGGACGGGGACTTCACCGAGCTGGTCCACCGCCTGCGCGAGCGCGGCAAGGTGGTGGTCGGGCTGGGCGTCAGCGGGGCCAGCGCGGAATACCTGATCAATGCCTGCGACCAGTTCATCTACTACGATCTGCTGGTGGATACCACAGCCGAGACAGAAGCCAAAACGCCGGATGAAGCGCAAAGCATCCCTTTTGACATCAGCGAAGGGCGCCAACTGCTGCGGCGGGTGCCCAACCTGCAAGGAGGTGAGTGGGTCAGCGCCGGAAAAGTGAAGACCGCCATGCTGCAGATCAACCCGGCCTTCAACGAGCGCAACTACAACTTCGCCAGCTTCAAGGATTTTCTGGCCGCGCAGAGCGACCTGGTGACCATCCGCACGGCCCAGCCGGGGGGACACCTGGAGGTCCAGATGCGGCCCGAATCGGAAGGCAACGGCCGCCTGGAAGTGCCGGAGGCCTTGCTCGATCGCTACCTGGACATCCTGGCCCAGCAGAAGGTGCGCATGACGCCCACCGAACACCGGCCGGCGATCATCTTGAAGTTTTACGATATCTATAAAGAGAATAAAGGCGCCAGCCTCACCGAGCTCAAGGAGATGCTGCACGATCACTTTGAAGAGACGGCCCCCAACGTCAAGTGGCAGTACGTGCACGAGACCGTCCACCAGCTATTCCACACCTACTGTTTCGAATTCGACCAGGACGACAGCAAATACCCGGCCGAGACGCGCTTGTGGGATCGCGAGCTCTCGATGGCAAGCGACGTCAAGCGCGCCAGCGACCTGCTGGACAAGTGCGATAAGGGCCTGTTGATGAAGATCGACCGGGGGTTAAAACAAGGGGAGGATATCGACGTGGAGGTCGCCGCCCGGCTGCTTTACGGCAGCGTGCGCGGCGCCCGCATGCTGGACCACGTCTCCGATTTGATTGAAGAATTGTAAGGCGACATTAAGCTGACGTTGCGAGCCGCAGGCGAAGCAATCTCATATAGGAGTTACGCACTTGAGGGAGGAAGAGGGGTGTATGGGCGGGCATACCAAACACCTCTCACTTTCTTGGAGAACTGGATAACTCCTACTCATGCGGAGTCTGCAATGACGAATCGCCCTGATCTTCCAGTTCCTGCAGCACTTCCATGTCTTGCTTCAGATTGCGGCGGCGCAGCCGCAGGCTGACCAGGTAGATCAACATGACCCCGAAGATGACGGCGTAGCCAGCGATCATGTACGTGGTGGTATCGGCGGGAGCTTCTTGTAAGAAGAACAATGACATCATGGGGGATTGCCTCAGCTCAGCGTCTTTAGCTTCAACTGCTCGACCTTCTCGGAGAAGCGGCTCAGGCGGATGCGGTGCCAGAGCAGGTCGGCGAAGATGAAGGTGAAGGTCAGCAGACTGAACAGGAAGGTCTGCAGCATCCGGGGGGTCATATCGAACTGGCCTTGCGAGCTGGGATCGCCGGTGCCGATCACGGTCGGGTGAATGGTGCGGAACAGGCGGGCGGAGAAGAAGGTCAGCGGAACGCTGACGAAACCGAGAATGGCGTAGACCGCGCCGAAGCGGGCGCGGCGGTCGGGGTCTTCGATGCCGGCGCGCAGCATCAGGTAAGCGGCGTAGATCAACTCCATCACCGTGGCGGTGGTCAACCGAGGGTCCCAGGTCCACCAGGTGTTCCAGATGGGGCGCGCCCAGATCGAGCCGGTGACGATGTTGATGAAGGCAAAGGCGAGGCCGATCTCCACCGCCGAGAGGCCGACGATGTCCCAGGTGCGGTCGCTGCGGATTAGGTAAATGATCCCGGCGACGGCGGCGACGCCGAAGCTGAGCATCCCGACCCAGCCGGCGGCGACGTGGAAGTAGAACACTCGCTGCACATCGCCCATCACGGCTTCCGTGGGGGCGTAGAAGAACACCATGGCGGTGGCGGCTACCAGCAAGACCGCGGTGATGGTGTCGAGGATGGTTAACAGGCGAGGTTTCGGTTCCATATTCATCTTCTCCCTTGGCGATAAAAGTTCTGGCTTGCTCGTTCGTTAAGGGGCAGCTGCACCCGCCCCATAACAGACTGGTTTCACTCCTCCACCACGTAATCAAAGACCATAAAGGCAATAGCGGTAAAAATAACGTCATAGACGATCAGCAGGTTCAGCCAGGGCCAGATATCGGCCATCTCGCGGCCCTCCAGGAAGAAACCGCTGCTCTTGACCGCGCCCAGGATGACCGGGATGATGATCGGGAAGAGCAAGATGGGCAGCAGCACGTCGCGGGTGCGGGTCTGGACCGCCATGCTGGCCAGCAGGGTGCCCACGGCGGTGTAGCCTACCGAACCCAGCACAGTGACCAGCAGCAGGCCCGGGACGAACAGGTTAACGTTGTAAAGCAGGCTGTACACCGGCAGCACGATCAGCTCGACGATAAACATGAAGATCAGGTTGCCGATGGCTTTGCCGAAGTAAATGGCGCTGCGGTCTACGGGGGCCAGCAATAAGCCGTCCAGGCAGCCGCGGTCTTTTTCGATGGCCATCGAGCGGTTTAGTCCCAGGGTCCCGGCGAAGGCGAAGGTGACCCAGAGCACGCCGGAGGTGACCGCGCGGCGCTCCTGGACAGCGAGCTCCAGGGCGAAGTTAAAGATCAGGATGACCAGCAGGGCGAAGACCAGCATAGCCGAGAGCAGTTCGCGGCTGCGCAGCTCGGCGGCCAGGTCTTTCCATACCACCGCCCACACGGCGCCCAGGAAGCTAGGCTGGCCGTGGGTGGTCCGGGCACGGCGTTCACCGGCTGCCAGCTGGGTCTCGCTGTTCACCGTTCAGGCCTCCTGCAGGGCGCGGCGGTAGAAGCCCAGCAAATCGTCGGCCGCGATCTGGTCGCGCTGCACCGAGGCGATGATCACGCCGCGGGAGAGCACGTCGAAGCGGGTCGCCAGGTCGGCGGCACGGGCTAAATCGTGAGAGGTCATCACTACCGTGCGCCCGCGCGCGGCGACTTCACGCAGGGCGCGGTCGAGCATTTCGCAGGCGTCCTGGTCCAGGCCGGTATGCGGTTCGTCAAGCAGCAGCACGTCGGGGTCGTGCAGCACGGCGCGGCCGATCGCCAGGCGCTGCTGCATGCCGCGCGAATAGGTGCGCACCAGGTCGCGGCGGCGGGCGCTCAAGCCGACCAGATCCAGGACTTCGGCGCTGCGGCTCTCCAGCTCGACCACGCCGTACATGCGCCCGTAAAACTCCAGGTTCTCCTCGGCGGTCAGATCACCGTACAACAGCGGCAGGTGCGAGACCACGCCCAAGCGGCTTCTCACGGCGGAAGCCTGCCCCGGCAGGCTGTAGCCGGCGATGCTCACCTCGCCCAGGGTGGGGCGCGAAAGGGAGGACAGGATGCGCAAGAAGGTGGTTTTGCCGGCGCCGTTAGGACCGAGCAGGGCGACGAACTCCCCCGGCTGCACCTGGAACTCCATGCCGCGCAGCACGGTTTTAAGCCCGAAGCGTTTGACCAGCTTGTGAACGGCGATCATCGAGGCGGCGTGAGAGGGCATCGGTCGGTCAGCCTCCGGCCTCGTCGCCGACTAACTCGGCGAGGCGGTTCTTGAGCTCGGCGCGGCGCTGGCGGTAGGCCGCCTCGGGCAGGTCGCCGGCTTGATACAGGTCATCGAGGGCGATAATGGCGTCCATCAGGGTATCCGGGTCATCGGGGAGCGTGTCGCTCAAGATGGCGCGCTCGACTTCCGCCTGCCCGGCGAGCTCCACTTCCGGCCCCACCTGGTTGCGCCGGTAGAACCACACTCCGGCGCCGATCAATGCCAGTCCAAAGGCAGCCAGGCCGACGATCAGGCTGCCCTGGGAGCTGGTGGTCAGGCCTGCCAGCACGCCTCGTCCCCGGCCGGAGATGGTCAGGTCCAGCTCGCTCCCGGCTTCCAGTCGATCGCTGGTATACATGCGGTAGGAGACACCCTGCACCGGGCGTTCGCCGGCGTCCTGGAGCATGCTGCTGCTCACCTGCGGACCGTCCTCGGGGACCAGGATGACTACCGCATTGACCGGCAGGGTGATCGGTTGGGAGAGCTCCAGCCTGCGCTGGTAGGGCATGTCGAAGGAGACGACCACCTGGTGCTGCCCGGAGCCGGGCCGGATGACGGCGTTATCTCCAAAGCCATTGGCGGTCTGGGTAAAACGATCCCCTAACGCGCCGTCCTCGAACAGTAGGTTCTCAGCGCCGTAGGGCAATTGGTAGGTGACCACCGGCTCGCCTTCCTGGGGGGCCACCAAGGTGCGGTTGCTCAGGTTGGAGATGATGAACAGCTCGACCACCCGCAAGGTGTCGGGTTCGACGTATTCAAAGAAAATATGCAGCCGGTCTACGGAGAGAACCGACGGGTCAGTGGTGGATTCGTAAATGGGCAGCGGCAGATCGACGTTGTCCTTGCCTTGCTCGGCTACGGCGACGTCCGAGCCGTAGATAGCCTGGCCGTATTCGGTGCTGCTGATGAAGGCCCGCCCGGCAGGCATCTCGACCTCGGGGAACAGGTAGCTGCCGTCGGACTGCACCGTGGTGGACAGGGTGAGGGTTTCCTCCATGTTGTCGAAGCCGTGCAGGGTGATCTGAAGATCATCGGGCGTTTCGCCGCCCGAAGCGTTGATCACCGTTCCGGACACACTGCCGGTGATGGAACCCGGCAGTTCGGCTACCGGGGTGCCTTCACCGGCGGCCTGGGTGGCGTCCCCACCGGTTTGGGCGGTGGCGTCCGCGGCCGCCTGTTCCGCGCTGGGTTCCCCGGCGCGCGCGGCGCTGAATGTAAGCGAACGCAGGTAATCGGCCAGCGCCCAGCGTTCATCGCTGTTGAGCTGATCGGCGTAGGCCGGCATATCGGCGCCCACGCCGCTGCTGATCGCCTCGAACAGATCGGCGCCTGATTTTTCGGACATATATGCCTGGTCTGTGAAATTAACCGGCTCAGCAGAGAGATCGGCTGCCTGCGGGCCGCCGCCCTCGCCGTCAGGTCCGTGGCAGCCGGCGCAATTCTCCTGGTAGAGCTGCTCGCCCTGGGAGAGCGCCTCGGGCGAGACGCTCAACGTGTAGGCGTATGCGACGACGTCCCAGCGCTGGCGTTCGGTCAGGCTGGTGAAGGGCGGCATAAAGCGTTCCAGGTTGCCCTGGGTAACGACGTTATACCATTCCGAAGGGGTGGACTCGCGAGCGACCTGTACGGCCCCGAGGGCTACCGGCGGGTTAGGCAGCTGGCTGGCCTGAGGCCCATCGCCCAGGCCGGTTTGCCCATGACAGGGGGCGCATTTTTCGAGGTAAATTGGCGCGCCGCTGACCGGGTTGGGGGGCATCAAGGGGTAGCTCGGCCCGGCCGTAGAGGCCTGGGTAGTGAGCGGCGCCTGCACGTTCGAACCTGGCGGCGGGGTGATGTCTTCGGCCAGGGAGAAAGACGAGCAAGCGGTCAGGATCAAGGTCAGAGCGACCAGGGCTAGGATTGGGGTTCTCTTCATCAAGTTATTTCGAAAGGGTGGATCAATTGAGCGAAGCCCCGCACTTGGGGCAAAAGCGGTCGGATTTTTGCAAAGGGTTGCCGCACTGGGGGCAGAATCCGGCGGACTTTTCCTGGCGGGCGCGCCGCCGGGTGGCGATCAGAGCCTCGAGGTCGTCGTCGGCCTGGGGCGCCGCTGGAGGGGCTGCCGGTTCGCCTGCGACCGCTGGTTGGCGTTCGGTCAGGGCGCGCCGGGCGGCGATGGCCGCTTCCAGTAGAGCGCCTACCTCACTTTGGGATTCTTCAGCGCTGTATTCATCCAGGCGGCGGAGCACTTCCGCGCCGCGCTGGACCAGGGCGGCGCGCTGAGCCGGATAGTCTTCGGCGGGAATCTTGCCCAGGTTGTAGTCGAAATCCATCTCTTGCAAAGCGTTGAGAATCCGGTCGCGTTCCGCCAGCAAAGCGGAAAGGTCGTGATCCTCCTGGTTGCTGAGCGAAGAGACGGCGATCGCCCGGCGTTCGAAAAGCGGCTTGCTAATAAATAGCCCTACCAGGATGAGTAGGGCAAGGATAAGAAATAGGGAGCCAATGTCCATAGGTTCGTTCTATCCGGATACTGGAGCGCGAGGGGGCATAGCTGCCCGTAAGCGCCCTTGATTCGTTGGTGAGAGCGGCCTGGTTAATTTTCTAACAAGGGATCGATGGTGCCCCGGATGTGTTCGAGCGAGAGGAAGGGGCCTTTCTGGAAGGCAGCCAGCTCGCCGTTCTGGTCGATCACAAAGGTTTCCGGGACGCCGCGAATGCGATAAGCCTGAGAGATGCGCGTGCCCAGGTCCGGCCCGTTCGGGTAGGTGATGGCGAACTTCTCCAGATAACCCACCGCCTCGGGTTCAGTATCGACATAGTCAACGCCCAGGAAGACGACTTCCCCGCCGGGCTTGTAGTGCTGCCAGGCCGCCTCCAGGTCCGCGGCTTCTTGCTCACAAGGCTTGCACCAGGAAGCCCAGAAGTTGAGCACTACCACTTTTCCATCGAGCTCGCGTGAGCTGATCTGTTCGCCGCTAAAGGTGGTCAGGAGGTACTCGGGCGCATCCTGGCCAACGCCTACCGGACCTTGCTGGCTGCGCATCAGCCCGAGAGCCAGGAAGACCAGCAGCGCCAAGACGGCGCCCCAGGCGATCAACGCGCCGATCGAGAGGTTGAGACCGAAAATGCCAACACGCCGCTTTTCGGCTTCAGCAGGAGCGGAAATGGGCTTTGCAGTCAATGAAGTTGGGGTCTTTGCATCAGTCATAGCGCACTTTTAAATCGTCGGTGGTTTCCGGGAATTTCGATAAGTATTGGACGGCGCCGCCAGGGTGTTGATCTGGGAGCATTCAACGGCGGCGCAGTTCTTCTTCTAAACGGGCGACATATTCGTCGGCGGGCGCCTGGGAACGCTCAGGTTGTTCCGGCGCCGGGGACGGCTGGTACCAGGCGCGCAGGGCGCGGAAGAGGATGTACGCGCCGGCGACGATGGCGACCGGCGGGACGATGTAAACCAGCCAGTTGATGCCGTGCGCCGGTGGGGTCGCCAGGACGCGGTCGCCGTACTGCTGGACGAAATAGTCCTTGATCTGGTTTTCAGACCAGCCTGCCGCGAGTTTTTCACGGATCAAGGCGCGCCACTGCGCACAGGCCGTCGTGGGACAAACATCCAGGGGTACGTTCTCGCATACGGGACAGTAGAGCTGCTTGGCGACGGCATTGACCTGATCGTCCGAAGGTGTGGACGGTTGAGATTCCTGGGCCAGGGCAGCGCCGACGGTCAGCAGGAGCAAAATCGCAGCGATGGTCAATGCAAACCAATACGATCGTTTCATATCAGCGCAACCGGTCCCGCATCAGCGTAAATCATACAGTCGATCAACCCAGTCGGTTTCATGCTTCCGCAGCAACGACCGCGGCGCGGCGGACGCGCACACGGGCGCGCTCGGGGTCCTTATCCGGCCAGGCGGCCACCAGGGTGCCGAAGATGAAGATAACGCCGCCGAACCACAGCCAGTTGACCAGTGGGTTGTGGTAGATCTTGAAGGTTGCGCCTTGCGACGAGATCGGCTGCCAGTCCACCAGCAGCACATACAGGTCGTCTTCCATCGAACTGCGCACACCGGGAATGGTCATGGGCTGCTGCGACTCATAATAGTAGTCGCGGCGCGGGTGCAGTTCGCCCAGATACTTGCCATCTTTATACACGCTGACCACCGCGCGGGCAACGTTACGCCCATCAGCCGTATCGAAATTGCTGAGCGTATCGTAAGTGATGCTATAGTTCCCTAAGGTCAGATCCTGGCCTTGGCTGATGGTGCCCTGGGTTTCAGTCTGGAAGACCTCGATGCCGATGATGCCGAGAGCCATCAGGACCACACCCAGATGGATGACGTAGCCGCCGTAACGCCGGCGGTTGCGCCCGGCTAACCGCCAAAGCGCCAGCGGCAGGATTTCACCCGAACGCTGGTGGCGGGCAACCGCGCCGCGCCAGAACTCGTACAGGGTGACGAAAGCCACGAAGGCGGTCAACCATAAGCCAATAATGGCAGCCGGTTGGCGAATGCCGGCGATCAGCATGGCGGCGACCACGAGCAGCGAAGCTCCAAAGGGCTTCCAGATCGCGCGGCCGAGGGTCTTGGTAGTCGAATGCCGCCAGGCCGCCAGCGGGGCGATGCCCATCAACAGCAGCAAGCCGGCGAACAAGGGCCCGGTGGCGCGCTCGTAGAAGACCGGCCCGACAGTCACTTTCTGGCCGCTGACCAATTCTGAGATCAGCGGGAAGATCACGCCCCAGAAACAGACTACCAGGATGCCGATAAACAGCAGATTGTTGAGCAAGAACAATGCTTCCCGGGAGAGCAGGGAGGTCATGTGGGCCTCGGACTTGAGCTCCTGCCAGCGGCGCATCAATAACGACATGGATACCAGGAAGGTCAGGCCGATGAAGCCGAAGAAGAAGGGGCCAATGGCGCTTTGGGCAAACGCGTGCACCGAGGAGAGCACGCCGGAGCGGGTCAGGAAGGTGCCGAAAATGACCAGATCGTAGGTCAGAATGATCAAGATCATGTTCCAGTGCTTGAGCATGCCGCGTTTTTCCTGGATCATCACCGAGTGCAGGAAAGCCGTGCCGGTGAGCCAGGGCATGAAGGCGGCGATCTCGACCGGGTCCCAGCCCCAGTAGCCACCCCAACCCAGCACGTCGTAAGCCCAGCGGCCGCCCAGGATCAGGCCGAGGGAGAGGAACAACCAGGCTACCAGGCTCCAGCGGCGGGTCAGGCGGATCCAGCGGTCATCGGTGCGCCCGGTGACCAGCGCGGCGATGGCGAAGGAAAAGGGGATGACGAAGGAAACGAAGCCCAGGTACAACATCGGCGGGTGGATGATCATGCCCGGATGGCGCAGCAGCGGGTTCAGGCCGGAGCCGTCCGCCGGAATGTAGGGGGCCGCGCCGGCCGGCTGCAGCAAGGCAGCGCTGACGCCGGAAGGGGTCTGCCACAGGCGCAGGAAGGGATTCTCGAGGAAGATCGACAAGCTCAGGAAGAAGGCCAGGGTCACCAAGTTGACGACAATGACCCAGGGCAGGAATTCCCGGTCACGGTCCCACTTGCGCAAAGTCACGGCAGTGGCGAAAGCGGACATCAACCAGGACCAGAAGACCAGCGAGCCAGCCTGCCCACCCCACAGCGCAGTCACCTTTAAATAGAACGGCATGCTGCGGCTGGTGACGTTGGAGACGTACTGGACTTCGTAGTGGTTGGTCAGGAGCAGGAAGATGATGCTCAGCGCTGCTAATGAAACCAACGGGAAGGTGAGCAGCATAGCGTTGCGGGCGCTGTCAACCCAGGCGGGGATGTCTTTGCGAACGCCGTAGATCGCTGCGGCGACGCCGTAGATAGCGACCACAAAGGCAATAACGAGGGCACCGAATCCAAAGTTAGCGATCATAAAATCAGCGGCTCCATAAATAAGGGATCGTGAAACGCGGCGCTGGCGGCGCACTTCGTTTCACGATCGTAACAGCCATAAGGGTTTGGTAATAACAGTAAACTGTTCGAGCTAGCCTTGGGCTTGCTCAGGCACAGCCTCTTCGTACTTGGTGGGACACTTGAGCAGCAGCTCGTCGGCGTGAAAGACGCCGTTCTGGTCGATCTGGCCGGTCATGATGGCCTGCGCTTCATTGCGGAGCAAGTCAGGTTTGACGCCCGAGTATACCACCTGCATGCGGGTGCGCCCCGGGTCGCTGACGGCTTCGTGCAGCACTGCCGCCAAGCCGCCCTGTGCTTCGATGTCCTTGTTGTCGCCGGGTACGTGGGCGACGGTGAATTTTAAAGTAAGGGTCTGCGGATCGTACTCAATGCTGTCACCAAGCACGGCGCCGGAGACGCGCAGATCCCGTCCGATGACGTCCGCGCCTTTCGCTTCCAGCTCGTCAACGGTCAGGAAATACTGTGCGCTGGCTTGCGTGGAAGAAGCGATCAGATATACGATGGCGGCTATGATTAATAACCCCCCGATGATGAATTTGATGCGGCTGGATCCGCTGGATTCAGTGACGAGGACTTCTTGCATGCGTTCCACCTCCTGCGAAAGGTTTGTAAGATGGCAGCCGTGTACGACGTCCAGAAACTCTTTTCCTGGCTAAATGAATTTTGTCACATTTAGATTAATGCAGCCTTAGATGACTGCAAAAGATGGATGAGAATGACGATGGGCTGCAGCGAGCGATGCCTCTACTATTAAAGATTTTCAACCGTCAAGTACGCTCTAAGTATAGTACAAAATCACTTCGAGGTTAGATGTGGGGTTTTGGGAGGGCTCTGCCCTCCCAAAACCCCATTCCTCCTCACTAAGAGCCATTATTATAAATCGATCAACCCGGTACGGATGGCGAATTTCACCAGTTCCGAGCAGGAATGCAGGTTGAGCTTGTTCATGATGCGCTCCCGGTGGCGGGCGACGGTTTTATGGCTGATACCCAACAGCTCGCCGATCTCCGGGCTGGTCATGCCTTCCGCTACCGCTTCTAACACCTGGCGTTCGCGCCGCGTCAAGACTTCCAGGTCATGGCTGTCCGCCGTAGAAAGTTCGGAAGCCTGGGATTTCTGATTGGAGGACAGGCGCTGGTAATCGTCCAGCAGCCAGCGGGCCAGAGGCGGCTGCAAATACACGTGTCCTGCCGCGATAGCGTGAATGGCGGTCACCAGATCGTCCGCGGCGGACTGCTTGGTGACGTAGCCGGAAGCGCCTTCCGCCAGCATTTTGAAGAAATACTGCTTGTCCTGGTGCACGGTAAGCGCCAGGACTTGTCCTTCCGGGTAAATCGCTTTCAAACGACGTGTGGCTTCCAGGCCATCCATATCCGGCATGGAAATATCCATGATGACCACGTCTGGACGCGTCTCTAGCGCCTGTTCGATCGCTTGAGATCCGCTATTCGCCTCGGCGACCACCTGGAGTCCGGCCTGGTTGGATAAGAAGGCGCTCAGCCCGGTACGGACGATATCGTGATCGTCAACCAACATTAAGCGAATGGTCTCCATCAACAAGCTCCTCTGCGCTATTCTGGTTTCCACGATTGGGCAAGTCGTTTGAAGGAATCTCGACCTGCACTCGAGTGCCGGCTCCGGGAGATGAAAGGACTTGAAGATAGCCGCCGACCGAGGCGGCGCGCTCGCGCATGCCTGCCAATCCCCAGCCTCGCGGCGGGGTCAGGCTGGCATCGGGATCAAATCCCACGCCTTCATCGGACACCTGCAAGACCACCCGACCGGGATCAAAGCGCAGGCACATGGCCGCGCGCTCGGCTCCGGAATGCCGGCTGACGTTGGCCAGCGCTTCCTGCGCCACGCGAAAGATCACCGTCTCCACCAGCGTGTCCAGGCGCTTCGGCGGACCCTCTACGCTGAGCTTCACTTCTAAATCTTTGCGCTCGCGCCCTTCGTCGATCAGGTATTGCAGGGCGGGGACAAGCCCCAGGTCATCCAACTGGGCCGGGCGCAGATCGCGGATCATGTGGTAGATCCTGGTGGAAATCTCCTTACTCAGGCGCAAGGATTGGGCGATCTGCCGATCGACGCCGGGCCAGTTAGGTAAATTTTGCTGCAAAGTCGCCAGATTCAAACTGAGCGCCGCCAGGGACTGGGCGGTTTCATCATGGAGTTCCCTGGCGATGCGCGCCCGCTCCTCTTCCTGGGCGGTTACGATGTGACCCAACAGCTGCTTGCGGAGCGCCTCGCGTTCGACGGATTCCCTTTGGAGCTGTTCGAGCGCCTCGATCCGGGCTCTTCGGGCGGCAAACAGCTGGCGCTGCCTTTCGCGTTCCGCCGCCTGGGCGGCGCGGAACAACCCTACGGTGATCACCACTGCCAGAACGGCGCGCAGCAGCTGGATTGGAAAACCGGCCACCATGTAAAAAGTGGCCGTGTTCAGAAAATGAGCCAGGAGAAGGCGCTGCGGAGCGACGAACAGCTGCGTTGCACCGTAAAAGCCAAAGCCCCAGGCTGCCAGGCGCAGGTCGCCGGCCAGATCGGGGCGGGCGCGCGCCAGATCGCCGCGCGCCTGGCGTTCCAACGCCAGGGCAGCTAAAGCTGCGCCGGGGATCGCTAAAAGGTAACGCGCCCAGGCGTCGGCGTGCAAGAGCCAAATTGGAAAAACCTCATCATGAGACAGAACCGTGAAGGCCACCATCAGCACATAGAGGACGAGCAAGCCTAACGCGGTGTACGAATTCAAGTTAAGCTGCTCCTGCCCGGGACGCAGGATGCGCAGGCTGAAAAGGACCAGCGCGAAGAAGGAGGAGATCAGCAAGATCAGCCGGACCCATTCGAGCGCGGCTGAAGCGGTCAGGCCGAAAGCTGCAGGCTGCATGAGGATCATCTCGAGCCACTCGTGGGCTCCATGGACCAGCCCGAAAAACGCCAGCGGACGCAGGGCGTGTGCTTCCGCCAACAGGGGAGAGCGGCGCGACTCCAGGGCCATCACCAGCCCCATGGAGAAGAAGGCCAAGCCGTAAACGAAGTAGATCAAGGCGATTTGGATGTGAAGACCAAACAGCGTCATAAGACAAAACCCCTGCAGAACACGGAGAATGCAAACATAATATCGCGCACCGGTTTCATTTTACAGGATGCAGCCGGTTTGCACAGCTACTATAGGTCATCCGTCCTATGCGATGATCGTCATAATTATTGAAATTACCCAATGGGGGAGGGGTGATGGGGGCGTCAAACATCCCATTTTTTTTAGGAACTGCGCAATTCCAAGATTAATTCGCTCTCATAATGTATGGTAAAATGCCAGAAGCTAGTTACCCAATAGAGGGGGATGCTTGTCGGTAGAAGCACAAATATAAGGCAGACCGCAGATATTTTTGTTTACTATAAAACGCCGAATTATTTGTCAAACGTAGCCCTTTACGAAACAAAAAGCCCACCTCGAGGAGCACGCCATGATCCGAAATAGGGAAATCGTTGTCGGTGCCTCGTTGCCGTTAGCGAGCGCATTGGCAGCCTGTGCAGGGCCTCCTGGACCGGAGGGGGCAAAGAGGCGATCCGGTCCTGCGGTTCAGCCCGGGTCTTCCAGTGGTGCGGCGCCCAACCTGCCGTTCACGGAATGCATCAGCCCTCCAGAAGGCTGCACTTGGGATGAAATCCCTTCTGTCGTTGGAGGCTATAATTGGAAGGCCTTCTTCTCCGGAACCAGCCTGTCCTTGAACGACCGGCAGTCAACCGAGATGGCTGTCGATTACCATGCCAGATCATGAGTCTCGATCTGGCATGGATGTATGGTATCGTAGCGCTGTGCAGCCCTGAAGCGGGAGTGCCAAGCCATGGATGAAATGAACGCGAACCCAATCATCATCGGTTTTTTGTTCGTGTTACGCTGCCTGGTGCCGTTGCTCATCATGCTGGCAATTTCGTATCTCTTAAGGCGGTTCGGGTTGATCGTCGAGCCGCCGCCTCCCCCGATCAATGGGAACAATGGATCGGAAAATGGTTAAGTCGAACAAACCTCAAACGCAAAGATTTTGGGGAGCAAACCGGCCCCCGCGCGCCTGGCGCTGGGTGTGGTGGTTCCTGCTGGGGGCGTTCGTGTTGGGGGCTGCGCTGCACCTGGCGGTTAACGCCAGGGCGGAGGAGCAACAGCAGCAGTCCACCGAGGAATACTGTCTCTCATGCCATGGGGACGCGGATCTCAGCATGACCCTGCCGAGCGGTGAAACGCTCTCCCTGTATATTTCCCGTGAGACATTAGCCAGTTCCATCCACAGCCCGCTGGGAATCGAGTGCGAAGCCTGCCATACCGAGATCACGACTTACCCGCACCCCGAGATCGATTTCCAGAGCAAGCGCGAGTTATCCCGCGAGCTGTACCTGGCTTGCCAGAAGTGCCATTCGAACAAATATGAGGCTACTCAGGACAGCATCCACGAACAGGTCGCGGAGCAAGGCCGTTTGGAAGCGCCAGTATGCACCGATTGCCACGGCGCGCACAACGTCAAGCCTCCTGCCGAACCGCGTGCGCATATTTCGGAGACTTGCGGGCAGTGCCACACCGGGATCTTCGAGCAATACCGCAGCAGCGTCCACGGCTCTGCGTTGATCGACGAGGATAACCCGGATGTTCCGGTATGCACTGATTGCCACGGCGTTCATAACATTCAGGATCCGCGCACGGCGCAGTTCCGCGTCGAGTCGCCTGAACTTTGCGCCGGGTGCCACGCAGACGAAGAGCTGATGAGCAAATACGGCCTGTCTGCAAACGTTTACAACCTTTATAAATTGTCGTGGCACGGCGTAGACGTCTCGGTTTACCAGGCGCGTTGGCCAAACTTGTGGCACAACAGCGCGGTGTGCACAGATTGCCACGGAACGCACGATATCTTGCGCACGCAAGACCCGGATTCCCGCGTCAACGCGGCGAACCTGCTGTCCACCTGCCAGCAATGCCACCCGCAAGCCGGCCCCAATTGGACCGGCGCGTGGACCGGGCACGAGGAGATCAGCCTGGAGCGCACACCCTTCGTCTTTTATACGGAGGCGTTCTACAATAGCTTTACACCATTTGTGCTGATCGTGTCCGGTTTGTACGTTTTGCTGCAGATCCTCAGGGCCACCGTAGAACGTATTCGGAGGAGCCTTCAATGAGCTATCCTGACCGGCCTATGGGAGACTATCCTGTGGATGGAGTCCGCACCGAACGTACTTTTAAGCGTTTTACCCTAGCTCAACGGTGGGAACATGGCCTCTTAATGCTCACCTTTACCATCCTGCTGCTCACGGGACTACCCCAGAAGTATTTCGCCAGCTGGGGGCATTACCTGCTGGCCACCCCGGACAGCGTCGAGCTGGTTCGCCAGATCCACCACTACACGGCCATCGCCCTGGCCATCGAAGTGATCTTTCACCTGGGTAAAGGGCTGATCCTGCTGGCCCGGCGGCAGCTCTCCGGCGCGATCTTCCCCAATTGGGGCGATGTGCGCGATGCCTGGACCATGGCGAAATATTTGCTGTTCATCAGCAGCGAAAAGCCGGCCTATGGTAAATATAACTTCGAGCAAAAATTTACTTATTGGTTTTTATTCCTTGGCATTGGCATCATGGTGGTAACCGGGTTCATTCTGTGGTTCCCTATCCTCGTTACCCGGGTTCTGCCTGGAGGGATTATCCCCGCCGCGCAGCTGGCTCACAGCAGCGAGGCCATCGCGGCCGCCGTTTTCATCGTTCTCTGGCATTTCTTCCACGTCCACCTGGAAAGGTTGAATTTAAGCATTTTCACTGGCAGGTTGAACGAACGTGACATGCGCCGCTATCACCTGGCCGAATACCAGCGCCTGACCGCCGAAGAGGCGGACGACCGGGCGGTGGATCCCGCCGACGAGGGGAACGGGTAGGGCGAAGGCGACTGTGAAGAGCTCCCGACGGTTCCTCGTTTTCGTTCTGCTGGCGGGGTTGGCGCTCCTGGCGTTAACTGCGCCGGCGCTGGCAGGATCTGCCGATAGCCCCGCGCCCGTCGGGCTGGCCGGTCCTCTCTTGCAGCCCACCGGCCTCCCGGAACAACAATCGATCAGCGATGCGGTTTGCCTGGACTGCCACGGTCAACCCGGGCTAAGCATGACCCTGGAAAACGGGGAAGAACTGGATTTATTTGTCCCTCAGCTGCAATATTTCGGCTCGGTCCATGGCGAACTGGGTTATGCCTGCGTGCAGTGTCATACCACTGTCGGGGATTACCCTCACCCGGAGTTCAATGCAACGGACCGGCGTGATGTTACCCTGCAGCTGTACCATCTGTGCGAGCGCTGCCACGAGGGACAATCTACGCTTACCCAAGACAGCGTACATTCCGACGCCCTGGCAGCCGGTGTGCGCGAAGCAGCGGTGTGCACGGATTGCCATACTGCCCACGATGTCCGGCGCCTCACCGAGCGAGAAACCGGCGAGCTACGTCCGGACGCCAACGAGCGCGTGCCGCTGACCTGCGCGCAGTGCCACAGTGCAATCTACGAAAATTATCGCCAGAGCGTACACGGTGAGGCGTTGATCGGCGAAGGCAACCCCGACGTACCCAGTTGTATCGACTGCCACGGAGTTCACAACATCGAAAACCCGACTACGGCGGCGTTCCGCTTGCGCTCGCCGGATATATGCGCCGGCTGCCACACCGATCCGCAGATCATGGATAAGTACGGCATTTCCACGCAAGTGCTCTCCACCTACGTGGCGGACTTCCACGGCACCACGGTGACGCTGTTCCGAAAAGAACACCCTGACCAGGAGACAAACAAACCGGTTTGTTATGACTGCCACGGGGTGCACGACATCCGGCGTGTAGACGATCCCCAATACGGCCTGGAACTGCGCGAGAATTTACTGGCGCGCTGCCGGGTCTGTCACCCGGATGCGACGGCTAACTTCCCCTCGGCGTGGCTTTCCCATTACATTCCCTCTCCCGATAAATACCCGCTGGTCTTCGCGGTAGATACCTTTTACAGTATTTTCATCCCCACCGTGTTGGGGGGGATGGCGATCCTGGTTGTCTTGGATTTCAGCAAGACCCTGCGGGACAGGTTTAGACGGCGCCGTGGACCGGATGAAGATACCGACGATGCCGGGCTCGAGACGCCAATTGAGCCAGTTGAAGAACCGGGGGATGAAATCGAGCAGGATGAGGAGTCTTTGAATGACGCAAGCACCTCCTGAAGCGACGGCCCTCCCAGCCGCCACGGAAGAGGAACGCAGCTACAACCGTTTCGATCTATCGCAGCGCCTCGAACACTTCTTCTTGTTGATCTCTTTCACCATCCTGGGAATCACCGGCCTGGCGCAGCGATACGCCGAAAGCATGGCCGGACAAACAGTGCTGGCCTGGTTCGGCGGGATCGAGATGGCTCGGGTTGTCCATCGGGGCGCGGCGATAGTTTTGATGTCGGTGAGCGTCTACCACCTGATCGCTGTGCTTTACCGGGTATTCGTGCTGCGCTATTCTTTCAGCATCGTACCTGACCTCAACGACTTCAAGCAGGTATACCAGGATGTGCTCTTTTACCTAGGTTTGGGCAAACGCAAAGCGTATTACGGCCGCTACAGTTATGCCGAAAAGGCGGAATACTTCGCCGTGGTCTGGGGTACGCTGATCATGATCATCACCGGGTTCATGATGTGGAACCCGATCGCAACGACGAACTGGCTTCCGGGGGAGTGGATCCCGGCGGCGATCGCAGCGCACAGCGGAGAAGCATTGCTGGCAGTGCTGGCGATCATCCTGTGGCATTTCTACCACGTGCACCTGCGCCATTTCAACCGCAGCATTTTCACAGGCAAGCTGACCGAAGAAGAGATGGAAGAGGAGCACCCGGCGGAACTGGCCCAGATCAAACGCGGGGAGGCCCAGAAACGCCCCCCCCGGGAGGTAATCCGCCGGCGTGAGCGTTACTTCCTGCCTGTTGCGGCGGTGCTGACCATTGCGCTTGGTTTCGGTTTGTACGAATTCGTCACTTTTGAACAGACGGCGATCGCCTATGTCCCCCCCGGCGAAACCGCGCCGGTATTTGTGCCGTTCACGCCGACGCCTTCGCCGGTGCCCACCGCCACGCCGACGCCAAACCCGGAGCCACCCGCGGTGGAGAACACCTGGGACGGGCGTTTCGCAGACCTGTTTGCGGAGCGCTGCGGCGCGTGCCACATCCAATCCAACCTTGGCGGGCTAAGCCTCGAAACTTACGAGGGTGCCCTGGAGGGCGGCGACGATGGACCGGCGATCGTGTCGGGCAACCCGGACGCCAGTTTATTAGTTCAGGTACAGGGATCCGGGAATCATCCCGGACAGCTGACCATCGACGAACTCCAAGATGTGATCGATTGGATCCAGGCAGGCGCGCCGGAGCAGTGATCTAAGCGAAAGATCTCTATGAGATGCCGTCGATTCCTTGTCGCGAAATTCGTCAGGTTATATACCTGATTGAAAGAGGTGAACCATGAAACGTATTCGCCAGTGGCTGCATAATTTCTTTTTTCCTCCGGAAGGATCGCCCATGTGGTTGCGCGTCCTGCCGTACGCCGTGTTGGGGGTGTTGACGTTATTGTTATTGACCGCCAGCGCTTACGCCTGGGACTATACCAACTCACCGGAGTTCTGCGGCACAGCCTGCCACACAATGCCCCCGGAGTTTACCTCTTACCTGACCTCACCCCACGCGCGCATCGATTGCGTCGAGTGCCACATCGGGCGCGGTTTCATCGCCACGCGGATCACCCGCAAAGCGGGCGACGCGCGCCATATCTTCGCTACGCTGTTCAAGACCTACGAATTCCCCATCCAGGCGGAGCAATTACGCCCGGCGCGTGAGACCTGCGAACGCTGCCATTTCCCCGAGAAGTTTTCCAGCGACACCTTGAAAGAGATCAAGCAGTTTGATACCGATATCAATAACACGCCGATGAGCCTCTTCTTGCTGATGAAAACAGGCGGCGGCAGCGAACGGCTTGGCCTGGGGCGCGGCATCCACTGGCATATCGAGAATAAGGTGTTCTATCTCCCAACCGATGACCGCGAACAAGAGATCCCCTACGTGCGCGTCGTCGAGGACGATGGGTCAATCAGCGAGTATGTCGACATCACCGCCCAGCTCGATCCGGCGGAAGTGGATGAAAGCCAGCTCAAAGAGATGGACTGCATCACCTGCCACAACCGCATCACCCACCTGATCGCCACCCCGGAAGACACGGTGAACGAGCTGATGGATCGCGGCCTGATCGCCGCGGATATCCCCGAGATCCGGCGCAAGGCGGTCGAAGTATACAGCAATTTATACGATAACGTGGAAGTGGGCCTTTCTGGGATCGCTGGACTGTCATCCTATTACCAGACCTATTATCCCGAGTTCTACGCAACCAACGGAGCACAGGTACAGGCGGCCATTGAGGTACTCCAGAATGCTTACGCGGAAAGCGTTTTTCCCGATCAAAAAGCCAACTGGAACTCGCATCCGAACAATATCGGTCACAAGGATTCTCCGGGATGCTTCCGCTGCCACGATGGCAAACATCTCAACGCGGCCGAAGAAGCCATTCGTTTGGAATGCAATTTATGCCACGCCGTCCCGGTGGTGGCCGGGCCGCAGGATTTCGTCGCGGATGTCGAGCTCAGCCGCGGCCCGGAGCCGCAATCCCACCTGAACCCAAACTGGATTTCTTTGCATCACTCCGCGCTGGATGAATCGTGCGCCAACTGCCACACCACGGATAACCCGGGCGGTACGGACAACAGCTCGTTCTGCTCGAACAGCGCCTGCCACGGCAACGTCTGGGAGTACGCCGGGTTCGACGCTCCCGGGCTGCGCGAGCGCCTGGTTAACCAGCTGCCTCCCACGCCAACCCCGCAGCCATTGCCGCAGGGTGCAGAATTGACTTTCGACGCTTCGATCGGCGCGCTCTTCCAGACTCGCTGCGGCTCCTGCCACAGCCCGGCGGGGGGCATTCAAGACCTGGATCTGACCACTTACCAGGGTGCGCTGGCGGGCGGGGTAAGCGGCCCGGCGATCGTCCCCGGCGATCCGGCCAGCAGTCTTTTGGTGCAAAAACAGTCTGGGAGTACCTCACACTTTGGACAACTTTCGACGCAGGAGCTCGAGCAGGTAATCCAGTGGATCGAGGATGGAGCCCCGGAAAATTAAGTTAATTCTAATGCGGGCTCCCCACTAACAAACTTAGAATTGTTCCGGTGGGGTATCCCGAATTGCGTTGTATTGTCCTTGTTATAAAGGAGGAGTTGGATGGAAGAAGGCAAAAAACTCGGCCGGCGTGACTTTTTGGCCGTTGCTACGACAGCCATTGGGGGAGTGATCGGCGCCGCGTTAGCCATCCCTGCGGTCGCTTATATCATCGGTCCTGCAGTGCGGCGCAGCACCAGCGAAGATTGGATCCGTTTAGGCTCGACGACAGGGGTGGAATTAGGGACGCCGACGCTTTTCAAGGCGACCATCCAACAACAATCCGGTTGGATCGTAAACGAACAGGAACTCTCGATCTATGTGCTGACCGAGGACAACCGTGATTACGTGGCGATGTCTAACATCTGCACTCACCTGGGTTGCCGGGTGCGTTGGATCTCGGACCAACAGGAGTTCTTCTGTCCCTGCCACAACGGAGTCTTCGCCAAGGACGGCGCGGTTGTTTCCGGACCGCCGCCTGGCCCTTTGAATCGTTTCCAGGTAAAAGTCGAAGAAGATCAGCTGTATATCTTGGGAGGTTGAAATGGCCGTGCGGATAGGTGAGTGGCTGGAAGAGCGCTTTGGCTGGCGCGGCGTCTGGGAAGCAATCTTCCTGAGGAAAATCCCCAAGGTCAACTGGCTGTATACGCTGGGCAGCGCCACGCTTTTCGTTGGCGTACTCCAAATTTTCACCGGGATACTGCTGACCATCTATTACGTACCGACGCCGGATCACGCCTATGCCAGCGTGCAGTATATTACAAACCAGGTCCCGGCTGGCTGGTTTATTCGCGGCTTGCACCATTGGGGGGCCAGCGCCATGGTCGTGCTGACCGTTGTGCACATGTTGCGGGTGATCTTTTACGGCTCCTATAAGTTCCCGCGGGAGGCGACCTGGTTGAGTGGGGTTGTTTTGCTCCTGGTCGTGTTTGGCTTCGGTTTCACCGGCTACCTGCTGCCCTGGGATCAGAAAGCCTTTTGGGCCACCACTGTAGGCACACGAATCGCAGGCGTCGCTCCGTTTGTGGGAGATTGGATATTACGCGTGATGCGCGGAGGCGATGAGTTAACCGCGGTGACTTTGGCCCGTTTTTTTGGCGTGCACGTCTGGGTGCTTCCGGCGACGCTGCTTACTATGGTTTTCATCCATATGTATCTGATCATCAAGATTGGGATCAGCGCCGTGCCGAAGAGAAAAGAGGAGTGAGCCGTGAAAGAAGAGGAAAAACGAGCTTATCTCGAAGAGTATCAACAAGCTAAAAAGAAGGGCTTACCCTTTTTCCCCGACATTATCTTCAAGGACGCGGTCGTCTCGTTATTAGTATTTATCCTGTTAATCGGCCTGGCTTACTTTATCGGCGCGCCGTTGGAGCCCCAGGCTAACCCGGCCGACACCTCCTACACTCCCAGGCCAGAGTGGTATTTTCTATTTCTCTTTCAGCTGCTGAAGTATTTTCCCCCGCAGCTGGAGGTGATCGGCGTGTTCATCATCCCAACGTTGGGTGTGCTCCTGTTATTTGCCCTGCCGTTCCTGGATAGTTCAGCGCGCCGCCACCCGGCTACCAGGCCGGTGGTGCTGGGGATAACGGGGCTCGCTTTGGTAGGTGTGGGCGTGTTAACCGTTCAGGCGGTGCGCGAAGCGCCGCCGCCCGCTGAAGCGGAAGGGGGTGACCAGACCGCCGCCCTGTACACGGAAAATTGCGCGCCCTGCCACGGGCCTACGGTGGACGTTCCAACCGGGTTTAATCTGCACGACGTCATTGCCCAGGGGAGGCACGACGAAGGCATGCCCGCCTGGAACGCGGATCTGACGACCAACGAGATCGATGCCCTGGCAGGCTTTATCCTCTCCCCGGAAGGGAGCCAGTTATTTACCGAGCAATGCGGGGCATGTCACGAGGCGCCCGAGCTGGTTGCAGTCGATCCGCTGGAATTGCAGAGCGCGCTGGCGCTGGGGCCGGAATATCCTGCCCATTCTCAGGTTGAGGTACCCTTTTGGAGCCAAACGCTGGATAAGCAGGCGCGCACGGCTTTGTTGAACTTCTTGGTCGCCCCGGATGGCCAGCGCTTGTTCGCAGTCAATTGCGCGCCCTGCCACGGAAATGCGGTCTCGTTTTCCGGTGAAGCTGATGAACTGCGTACCATAATCGCCGATGGTGGCTTGCATCTCGAGATGCCGCCTTGGCGGGACCGGTTGAACGACGAGCAGCTCACAATCTTGGCCAGCTACGTCGTCGATCCGGCCTCAACACCAGAGGGTGAGGCGCCTTTCGAGCAGTACTGTTCGGAATGCCATGGTCAGCGCATCCCTTCCGCTGAGAACGTTGAACAGGCTCGGGAGATCATCGCCAGCGGAGGCAGCCACGAAACGATGCCTGTCTGGGGGCAGGTCCTGACCGCCCAACAAATGGATGCCCTGGTAAGTTACACGCTCGAGGCTGCAAGCGGAACACCCTTGCAGGCCGGACAAGATCTGTTTGGCCAGTACTGCTCAACCTGTCACGGAGAATTCGGGGAGGGGGGCGCGAACCCAACCCGACCTGACGACGTCATCGCGCCGATCAGTTCAGCCGAGTATTTGAAGACCCGGGATGATTTTACGTTGCGATCGATCATCTCTCAAGGCCAGCCGAATTTTGGCATGTCGCCTTTTGGCACTGCGAACGGCGGTCCATTGCAAGATGAAGATATCAACGCCATCGTGGCTTACATCCGTTCCTGGGAGCAGAATCCGCCAGTAGAGCTGCCGCCGGAGATCGCCTCTGATTCGATCGCGCTGAGCGGCGAGGAAGTTTACCTCGATATCTGCGCTCAGTGCCATGGGCTCAAAGGCGAGGGCATCATTGGCCCTTCACTGCGCGATCCGGAATTCCAGGCTCAGAACACGGACCAGGAGATCTTCGACACCATCAATTTGGGCCACGAAGCCACGGCGATGATCGGTTGGGGTGAAGTGCTTTCTTCTGAACAGATCTCCCAATTAGTCGTTTTCATCCGCCAGCTGGAGGCAGAGGGAACCAGTGAAGGCTCCGCTACACCGGAAGCGGTTGAGCCCGTTTCGTTTTCTAACGATGTGCTGCCGATCTTAGAAGACAATTGCGCTGTCTGTCATGGCAGCTTGGGGGGCTGGGATTCATCCAGCTACGAAGCGGTAACCACCACAGGAAATAGCGCGCCGGTGGTTATCCCTGGAAACGCTGATGAGAGCTTGCTGGCTCAGAAACTGCTCGGTACCCAAAGCGAAGGCAACATCATGCCTCCCGGCGGAGAGCTGCCCGAAGATCAGATCCAGGTTATCCTGGATTGGATCGAAGCAGGCGCGCCGGATAATTAAAAAGAGGGATACAGGCCAAGCGGATACCGGGGTTTTTGGCAGCACTGTGCGCTGCCGAAAACCCCCATTTTCTTAAATGGTATGGGTAAGATCACCCAGTTTGTATAGCAAATTCACAGAGATACGTTTGTCACGTCTGTAAAAGTGACATATGCCACTAATGTGATTCTCATAATCGGGATATAAATTCATAGGGTAATTTACCCAAAAAGTTTGCCTGGCGGGGAAGATTCTCTGCCAGGTAGTTCGTAATGACAGAAAGCAATCATTTTTTGATGCTCCTTCAGGAAAGGAGGAGATCGTCGAAAAGATACGTAGAGAGCATTTGGTTCAATCCTGAAGTGCGTTGTGGCGCATTTCATAAGGAGAATGTTTATGAGACGAAAGCACCTGATTATGATCTTCTTTGTGTTGGTAGCTGCCATGGCCCTGGCAGCCTGTGGAGGGCAGCCTGCTCCGACGGAAGAAGCCCAACCACAACCAACACAGCAAGCCTGTCCCACGGCTGCCCCATGCCCGACCGTGCCGCCGCCCCCCGAACCGGATGTGACCACGGAAGAGGTCCCCTTCTGGGAGATGTGGGGGAGCTCGCCGCACAACGACGCTTCGGCCGAAGCCTTCGCTCATTGGAATGAAGACGACCCGGCGGAAGTGCCGCCCGGCTGCGCCAAATGCCACAGCACGCCCGGCTTCAGAGATTTTTTGGCTGTGGATGGCACGGAGTTCGGTGTGGTTGAAAAAGCGGCCCCCGTCGGCTCGACAGTAGAGTGCATTGCCTGTCACAACGAAGCCACCCTCACGATGTCCAGCGTCGTGTTCCCCTCCGGGATCGAGATCACCAACCTCGGGCCGCAGGCGCGCTGTATGCAGTGCCACCAAGGGCGCGCTTCCACCCTCCAGGTCAACGAAGCCATCGCAAACAACGTCGGTGAGGACCTGGACACGCCCAACCCAGATCTGAGCTTCCTCAACATCCACTACTTCGCAGCCGCGGCCACGCGGCTGGGTACGGAAGTCATGGGTGGATTCGAGTACGAGGGCAAGGCATACGACGTCCGGTTCGACCATGTGGAAGGCTACGACACCTGTATGGACTGCCACAGCCCGCATACTCTTGAAATCCGGGTCGATCGATGCTCGGTTTGCCACACCAACGTGAGCAGCGTAGAGGATCTGCACAACATCCGCATGCAAGGCTCCCTGGTTGACTACGATGGTGATGGAGATACCAGCGAGAGTATCGAGAGCGAGATCTCGGGCATGCAAGCGCTGCTTTACCAGGCGATCCAGGCTTATGCCGAGGAAGTCTCCGGTGCGCCGATCACCTACGATGCAGCCAGCCACCCGTACTTTTTCAACGAGGCCGGTGAGGCTTATGCTTCCTTTACCGGGCGTCTATTAAGAGCGGCCTACAACTACCAGACCTCGATCAAGGACCCCGGCGCTTTCGCGCACGGCGGCAAGTATGTCATCGAACTGCTTTACGACTCGGTCGAGGATCTAAACACGGCGATCTCCAATCCGGTGGATCTATCGAACGCGCACCGCATCGACGCCGGACATTTCGCTTCTTCGGAAGAGGCTTTCCGCCACTGGGATGAGGAAGACCCGGCTGTGGTGCCCGCTACCTGCTCGCGCTGTCACAGCGCCAGCCAGCTGCCCAATTACATCCAGGACGGCTCGGTCATCTCGACCAACCCGGCCAGCGGGCTGAACTGCGGGACCTGCCACAACGACCTGAGCACCTTCACCCGTTATGAGGTCGGCGCGGTGACCTTCCCGAGCGGAGCCACCCTGGACACTGGCAGCTCAGACAGCAACCTGTGCTTGAACTGCCACCAGGGTCGCGAATCCACGATCAGCGTTAATGAGGCGATCGCGCGTGTGGGGGTTGGCGACGATGAGATCTCTGAAGACCTGGCGTTCCGCAACCCGCACTACTTCGCCGCCGGCGCGACCCTGTTCGGCAGTGAAGCGATGGGCGCCTACCAGTACGAAGGGCAGACTTACAACGGGCGCTTCCCACACGTGGGCGCCTTTGACACCTGCGTCGAATGCCACGATACCCACGGCCTGACCGTGCGAGCTGAGGCTTGCGGCGCCTGCCACTCTGGCGTGAGCACGGAAGAAGACCTGCGCACCGCCATCCGCTTTTCCGATGAAGACTTCGACGGGGACGGCGACGTGTCTGAGGGCATCGCCCAGGAGGTCGCCGGTATGCAGGAAGCGCTTTACGCAGCGATCCTGAGCTACGCGGATGACACTGTTGGAATTGACATCACTTACGATCCGGACGCTTACCCGTACTTCTTCAACGAGGCCGGAGAGCGCTACACCTCCTGGACTCCCAGTTTGCTGAAGGCGGCTTACAACTACCAGTGGGCCCAGAAGGACCCCGGCGCTTTTGCCCACAATGCCGCGTACATCATGCAAGTCATGTACGACAGCATCAGCGATATCGGTGACCCGAGCGGTTTGACGCGGCCACCGGTCGAAGCGCCATCCGGCGAGGCGCCCTAGTCTCGGTTTGAGGTGAATCAAAAAGACCGGGTGTTGAAAAACGCCCGGTCTTTTTCGATCTCGACGAACTTTAAGTGGCGTCCGGCGCCTGGGGGAACAAAACTTTTGTTTGTTGAGCTCTGAAAAGAATCTCATTCCACGCGCAGGCGCGTGCCGCACGAGCGGCAGTAACGATCCCCAGGGCCGGCGCGCTTGCCGCACTGCTGGCAATAGAGCGCCTCTCCGGAGGAGACCGCTTCGGCTTTAACTCGACTGGCCCGGCGCCTGCGAGCCTTGGGCGAATCCGCCTCCTTTCTGGACTGCCAGTACCATACTCCGCCGCCGGCTACCAGCAGCAGGCCCAAGCTGCCCAGCACCCACGGCAGAATCTTGGTCACGTCCACCCGCCCCGGGGTTTCTACTGTCAAAGGTTCGCTGGGCTGTGGATTCAATGCCGCGGAAGTAAGGGTATCGGTTTCCTTTTGGTAGGAAAGGGAAAGGGTGAAATCTTCCCCTTGGGCCAGCGAGCCGATGTCGGCCTGATAATATACCAGGCCGTCTGGCGCAACGCTCCCGCTGCCCATGCCCGGGGAGAGGCGCATATCGGTCGCATCGATAGGTTGTTGAACTTGCACAACCAAAGCGTTTACTGCATAATCGCCAGGCCATTGAAACTTATATTCCCGCTGTGTGTCGTTGATGGTAAGTGACTCATCGTAATACTCCAGGCGCACCTGGGGAGTCGTGGCGGTGAAGGTGATCTGCTCCCAATCACCGACAACCTGCTGTTCGTAGAAGGCATTGTATAAAGTGCCGTCAACTTGTTGGATGGCGACGGCATTGACCCGGGATCTGGCGGGTATGCGAAAAGCGAGCTCTACCGGCAGCGTAACCTCGGGCGCCAGGGTGGCGTTGAAGATCACCAGCACGTTTGGTTCGTCGTGTTCCGGCCACAGATCGATGCCCAAGGTGCTCAAGGTGACGCTATCCTGGGCGCGGGCTCCGAAATGGACGAGCAGCAGCAAGAATAAAATGACGAGGATAACTGGCCAACGCTTCATGGGTAAACAGCCTCCATTACCCTTGTAAACTGGGTGATGCCTGTGGTTGTTAAGGTCGAATCTTACCATGCTTGCAGATGACGTCATACGAATATGAGAAGCTTTTAGGATTTCAGAGGGAAGCGAAAATGCGGTTTTTTAGGTAGGCTCAGCCAATGGCGGTGCGGACGCGCTGGGCCAGTTCGCCGAAGGCGGGGGTATAGCGCATGGCTTCTTCACGCGGACGGGGCAGGTCCACCGGCAGGTCCAGGCGCAGCCGCCCGGGGCGAGGGCTGAGCACGAGCACGCGATCGGCGAGGAAGAGCGCTTCCTGGATGGCGTGAGTCACCATGATCACGGTCTTACGGCGCGCCTGCCAGATGCGCAGCAGTTCGGTCCCCATGCGTTCCCGGGTCAGTGCGTCCAGCGAGCCGAACGGTTCGTCGAGCAGCAGCACCTGGGGATCGTGCACCAGGGCGCGGGCGATCGCCACGCGCTGCGCCATTCCCCCAGAAAGATCGCGGGGCAGCGAATCCTCGAATCCGCTCAACCCGACCAGCTCAATCAGGTCCTGGGCGCGGGCGCGGATCTCAGCCGCGTGCGGCTCCTGAACTTCCAGTGGCAGGGTGACGTTCTCTAAAACCGTGCGCCAGGGCATCAGGTTGGCTTTTTGGAAGACCAGGCCGATGCCCTGCTGCGGTCCATCCAGGATTTCACCATTGTAAATGACGTCGCCGCTGCTGGGGGGCAGCAGCCCGGCCAGCACGCGCAGCAGCGTGCTCTTGCCGCTGCCGGAGGGGCCAAGCACGCAGACGAACTCTTCCGGCAAGACCGAAAAAGTGATCTTATCCAGAGCGTGTAGGTTTCCGCCCGGGTCCTGAAAAACTACGTTGAGGTTGCGTACGACCAGGATTGGGTCTGGAGAGATTGGCTGAGGTCCGGCGTCCGCTACCAATTCGGACGGCTTGAGTTCACGGGATGAATTCATTGGTATACGCTTGGTCTAAATCGAGAGGCTCGGAGAGCAGGCCCATCGAGAGCAGAACCTGCTGCATGTTCTCCCAGGATTGAGGGCTGGAATAGCCCAAGCGGTCCGCCTGCCAGAACTCGATGGACCTGGCCAGCACTTCTCGCTGGACGTTTTCGTCGGCCTGGTCCAGGTTTTCCACGTAATTTTTGCTGATCTCGTAAGCCTTATCCGGGTTGCGGATGGTGTCTTGCAAGCCGCGGGTAAAGGCTCGCACCATACGGCGCACCAGGTCCGGGTTTTCCGCCAGGGTGGTTTCGTTGGAGATCAGGCCGTTGGAGGCCAACTCCACATAATCGGCTACGCGGATCACGTCCACCTCGTAGCCCTGGGCGCGCAGCTGCACGGGTTCGTTGACGACGTAGATCACTGCCGCCTGGACCTGGTCGGCAGCCAGCGCTTCCACCTGGTTGAAGCCGATGCTTTCCAGGGACACGTCGCTCTCTTTAAGTCCGGCTGCGTCCAACAACGCCCGGAAGCCGACGTAGCTGGCGCCGAACAAACCAGGGATGCCGATCTTCTTTCCAACCAGGTCCTGGGGCGTGGTGATGCCCTGTTCTCTTTTAGCCACCACACCCACCGGGTAGTCCTGCCACCAGCCCAGAACATCGACGATGGGTAAACCCTGGGCGCGGGCCAGCAGCACCTGCTCGCCGGAGACGAGGGCAAAGGGCAGCTCGTTCGCGCCCACCAGCTGCACGCCATCGGTCTCAAAACTGTAGTCGAAGTCCAGCTCGATCCCGGCCTCACGAAAGTAGCCTTTATCGACGGCGACGTAAAAGGGCGCATACTGAATGTTGGGGATATAGCCCATCGGTAAACGGATGGTTTCCAACGGCTGTTCTAGGGTCGCTTGTTCGCTGGGGGAGAGAAATGCGCCGCCCGTACAGGCGGCCAGGATCAGCGCGCCAGCGAGCAGCATGTTGCAAATTCGCCAAAGGGACATCAATCCGCTTTCCTTTTTATTCGGTGAGCGTGGGTTGTTCGGGACGCTGCTGCCAGGACAAGAGGCGCGCCTCCAGCCAGGTGATCAGGGTATACAGGCTGAGCGCCATGGCGATCAGCGAGAAGACGGCCACGAAAACCAGGGCGGTGTCGTATTGGCCGCGGCCCACGCTGATCAAAAAGCCCAGACCCCGGTCCGCGCCGACGAACTCGCCCACCACCGCGCCGATCACGGAGAGGGTGGCGCCGACCCGCAAACCGCCCAGGAAGACCGGCAGCGCAGCCGGCACCTCCAGCAAACGGAAGGTCTGCCAGGGGTTAGCTTTCAGGGAGCGCATCAGCTCGTGCAGTTCTTCCGGAACGGAACGCAGGCCCAGCACGGTGTTGACCAGCACCGGGAAGAAGACGATCAGCGCGCAGATCAGCACTTTGGAGAAAAGGCCGGTATTGAACCAGATCACCAATAGCGGGGCGATCGCTACAATGGGGATGGACTGGCTGGCGACGATGTAAGGCGCCAGCAGGCGCTCGAAGGCGCGCGATTTAGCCAGCAAATACCCCAGGGTGGTGGCAGCGCTTACCCCTAAGGCCAGGCCGGCCAGGACCTCCTCCAGCGTTGCCCAGCTGTGGCGCAGCAGCGTACCGTCGCTGAGGGCCTGGATCAGGCGCTTGAATACCAGGTCCGGGGTGGGCAGGATGAAGGCTGGGAAATCACCCAGCCGGGCGATCAGATACCACAGCGCCAGGGCCAGTCCCAGGGAGATGGGCACCAGGTAGACCCGGTGCAGGCGTGCTTTGCGCTGCGGTGATAGAGAGAATTTTTGGGTTTGCAAAAGGTCCATGGTCGTTCTCGCGAAATTAAAACTGCCCCGACGAATTCGGGGCAGGCGGAATCATCCCAGGGAGCACGCTCCTGCGTACAAAAAATCCCGAAAACCGGCCGGTTTTCGGGGCGTGTACGTGAGGACGCCACCCTTATAGGGCGTCTTCCGTAACCTTCTTCTATCCGGACTGTACCGTCGGCCCCGGAGTCTCACCGGATCATGCAGCCAAGTTCAAGCCTGGCTACTCGTGGGCTATACCACCGGTCGGGAATTGCGTTCGGTGCGTACTTTGCACCCCGGTGCTTTTTCGCACCTGGTGCTCTCTCGCACCCGCTCACCCTGCCCCGAAGGTTATAAGTCTGAAGTTGCGCAGTCGTGGGAGAAATGGGAGCAAAAACATCACCCATTCTCTTGCCATGCTGCGCAACTAATTATAACGGGGGTCTGCGAAAAGATCAATCCGGCTTTCAGGGATGTCCGACCGGCACCTGCGAAGTGGAAGTGTTGTTCCCAAGATCGATGTCGCTGCCTTGACTCCCGTCGTCGGAGATGCTGGCGGTGTTGGCGATCGATTGGACCTCATCAGGAAGCGGGTCATCGACCAGGACGGCGAAGAGGACCGCGCCGCTATCGCCCGGCGCCAACTCGCCCAGCGCGAAAGTATATCCTTCTGAAGAGTCCGTCCCTGACCAGCCCGGGGAGTTCATTTCCGGGTTGAACCGGGTGTGCGCGGGGAGTGCGGTGGTTATGACCACCCCTGAAGCGGCCGCGCTGCCCAAGTTGGCGTAAGACAGCTGGAAGACGACCACGGATCCGGCGCTGGCGGTGAATTTCTCTTCCAAGTGATCGAGCGCCAGATCCACAACAGGCTGCGCCTCGAGCGTCGGCGTGTACTCCGGCGTTGATGTGACCGTCGGTTGTGGCGAAGGCGGATCCGGCGTTGGGGAGAGCGTACCTGACGGCTGTGGAACCGGGGTCTGCTCGATGGGCGGGGCCGAGGTTGGTTTGACAGGGGTGGCAGTGGGCGCCTGCGTGGGAGTCCAGCGTTGCTCCGGCGGCGGCGTTGCCGTAGCAGGGACTTCCGTGTACGCAGCTGTGGGGGTGGAGGATGGTAAAGCTGTTGAGGTCGGTTGCGGGGTTTGCTCGCTTGAATCGTTTCTGGTCGGCTGTGGTGTCCTGGTTGGCTCCACTCGCTCGGTGGGAGGGATGGGCAGGGTGAATTGAGCTGTCACCCATGGCCCGTAAGGGCAAACCTCTGGGCCGGGGCAATTCTCACTACCCGGCGTCCAGTCGGAATAATTGGTGAGGGTGATCGCCGCGCCGATGCGATACCGGAGATTGGTTTCCGGGAGGCTTTCGAAAATGACGCCATAGGGATAGCAGTATCGCCCGCCAGGGGAGAGAGTTGGCATTCCAGCAACCTCCACCGGGAAGACGAGCAGGTCTTCGAAGACCTCACCCTTGGAACGGATCTGAATTGTTGCAGATATGTACAGGCCTTCAGTCGGGTTTGCTCCGTTATTGCCGATGCAAACAGCTCCTTCAAGGCCGTAAGTCGACAACCGGAGGCCTCCAGAGGACAGTACGTCCCCGGTTTGGGGGACGAAGATATTGGCAGTGATATTCGCTTTGAGAGTCGTTCCGGGATCGACCGGCTGGAAGGGCGAAGGGGTGGGCGTGAAAGACCAGCTTCCCAAGCTGACATTCCCAACCAGCGAGAATTGCTCGCTCCATAGGGCGCCGATTGTTCGCGTACTGAGCAAGAGCAGAAAGAACGTGAAAGCGGCGAAGATCGGGATCACTTTCTTGCGTATGAGCCTGGATCGAGCGTTTCCGTTCAATTTGCCCATCCCATTACCCTTTTTAATTGCAACGAGAGCCAGCCTATCTTCGGCAGCTTGACGATCGCTTTACCGGCAACATCCCGGGCGGCAACCGGATCATCAGGACGGTTATTGGCGTCTCCCTGGGTCACAAACTCTAAGGTGCCCTTTGTGTGACTTATTTCGATCACACGGTGAATGACTTGCTTGGTGGATTGGTGGAACAGAATGACATCGCCGAGGTGAATATCCTCTGGGGAACTGTGTCTCACGATGACGACGTCGCCGGCTCGCAAGTGGGGCTCCATGCTGATGCCGCTGACCAGATAAGTGCGAATGTCCAGCGAGCCCGAGTTCAACAACAACAGCCCGGCGCAGAACAGCGTAACGAAGATCCACCTGGTCGCACCACGCTGCTCTTCCTGAGCGTTCTTTTCCTGATGGTTAACCACCTGGTTGATCAGCAACAAGATGGCGACCGGGATCAAGGTTCTTAGGAAGGCGCTCTCGAGCTGGCTCAAATCGGGCAGGATCGGCGAAAACCATTCGAAGGTTAGTGGAAAGTAACGGTACAGGATCGCTGTCCAGGGACCGCCGATCCAGACTAGATAAGTCAATAACAAGCTCAAAGACAAACTTGGCAGGAGCGTCGTCATGGTCGAGAAAATCAGCGAAGCGAAATCATCGAACCGTATGCTCGCTCCAGATGGGATCCTCAGTGCTGTGAACAGGATCGTGATCGCGACGAAAGCCCACACAGGCGCGCGTGGATACCAGCGCCACAGCAAGTACGCCCGGGCGGATTCTAAACCGACGAGGACCGCGGCGACGTGAAGAAGGATCCCCAGAAAAGCGGGCAGCTGGTGGGAGTAAGGAGAAGCGCCAATCCCCAAGAATATACCTATTGAGGTGAGAGCAGCAAGGTCCATAAAACCGGCGGCTACGGCCAGCTGGATAGCGAGCTCATTCAGGC
>CAYNWK010000025.1:0-37564 GCA_964400875.1 uncultured Anaerolineaceae bacterium
ACAGGGTGACCTTTTCTGTCAATCCAATTTACACCACTTTATGAGACATTATCTCTAAATATTGTCACTAGGCCTGAACTAGGAATCAACAGTGTATAAGAAGCTTGCCGAGCGATGGCTGAAAGAGCTCCTGAATTTGCATATTTATTAATTGTCAATGCGTTTGAGAGAGAGACCGGGCGAGAAGATTATGACTTTGGAAAAATGGGGAACAGATGGCGTCTATTAATTAATAGGAGTAAGAATATCGATAAGTTTGAAGAAACTTCTCTGGGTATAGAAGAGGGTTATCGATATGCACATAGTTTGGGATTTGAGCTTTTGGATAAAGGGGAATCAATTCCACTCGACTGGTTTGGAAATAACCCTATCGCAATTAAGTTGGGGAAGATTATTTGGGATGAAGATATCAACCACGATTCATTTTTACATATATTCGTATCTGATATATCCGATATTTACTTCATAGAAATATATTTGACAAAGAGGCTGCCGAAAAGTAAGGATTACAAGGAATTAGTTAAAAAGCTATTCATGATTGCGACTGAATTTTTGGAGTCATACAAAGGAATAACTATTTCCATATTCTTTAGAGAAACAGTTGAATTTATCGCAAACTTTGAATATTACTTACTAACCGAATCGGTAACCTATAAAGACGAGCACTTGAAGAGTAATGAATACTCGAAACTTGAACAATGGTTGTGATTGATTCAAATTTGACGCACACGTTTATTAAATATAATTCTTTTATATGCCAGTTCGGTTGAGGCTGCCTCACCCAAATGATGCCTCGGATACGAATCCAAAGCCGCAGGAAGGGGCGATTTCCCCCAGGCGGGCCAGGGCCCGGCGGTAGACCTGTGCTACGGCGTGATTGGCAATGTTGTTGTAGAAAGCGTACCCCTCTCGTTTTGCAGCCGTTCCTTCAACCACGTACACAGCCGATCCTTGCCCATGACTTCGACGATCAGGTATCGATCGTTTTCCCAGCGCTTTTGCAAACCTAACCTGTTCAACTGATCAAAAGTTCCGCTCTCCGGCGTCTGGCTGTCCTTATCAAAGACGAGGAAGTCCAGCGCTAGTCCCTGACAGCCTGAATCTAGTTTACCTTCAAGGTATTCGTAGCCAGCCTGCCAAACTACAGCCTCTGCCCTTTGTCTTTCGGAATCATCCTGGTATTTCACAGATGGAACGCCGCTCCAACCCGGCCAAAAATAGTAATGCAAACTAAAATCCAGGCAGTCCGAGATCCACTCTTGTGATTGAGCTCCCGAGAGTGCGTGGTTAAGCAGCCGGTCGCCGATCCAGCATCGCCCAACCAGCTCGCCGTTGGGTATCTCCGGACTGCTTACCGTGCTCACGCCTTCTCCCAAGAAGAAGAACGCTGGTGAATTTGCGGCCAGCCAGGCGGCGTGTGAGGCATCCGGCGGCAGGATCACCTTACCCAAATAAGTCTCATTATCCAGCTCTTTTTGGAGCGCCGCTTCTTGAGCCGTCATCCAGTATCTGGAAAAGTATTGGTTCGCGTGATTGGAGCTCCACCGGAAGCTGTTGGCAAGCAGCAACAGTCCGGCCAGGAGGCTCAGGAATAGATAGCCTTTCTGCACAGAAAGGGAAAGCCCGGCAGGGATGATCAAGAGGATCAGTATCACCGTGATCGGGCCGATGATGGTGACGAAATGGTCGTTTTGCACTTCCACGCCGGTGATCAAGTTGGAATCTGCCGTGATCAATCCCGTTAACGCGATCCCCAAAGCCATCGATCTGAAGGAGGCCGGCATCGCTTTTCGCTTGAACCAAGTTAAAACCAGGCCGGCCAGGAACAGGACCTGGTGACCGGGATAGATTCGCCGTGAGAACAGCGCTCCGCTACGTATCAAGGCTTCCTGACTCGATCCGAGCTCGGCCAGACTAAGTAAGATCGGGAGGCTGGCGAGCAGAAAAACACTGCCAGCGGTCAGCGTGCGCTTGACGCTGGCGGATATCGATGTCGATGAGCTCCGCAATCGTTGTATCTCGGTGATGAACGTGTGAATGCTTGCCAGTACGAATAAGGCGGCCCAGGCGTAATAGTGGGTTAAGGAGGCGATCAAGATGCCAGCCGCCCAGACGCCCAGGAGAATGTAGGACTTCGTCTGTTTACGTTCAAGCCAGACGATGACCCCGGCGGTGACGGAGATCAAGGTGATATCCAGGCTCGGCGAGTAAAATCGGGCCAGGCTGTAGAACGGCAGCGTCTGCCCGAAATCCGCCTCGAGAAATCCATAGTAAACATAGCGCAGGGCATCCCGCCAATAAGGAACCGAGAGCGCCACCACTAGAGGGCGGTAGAGCGTGAGCGCCAGGAGCGGTATAACCAGGATCGTGAACCAAGGCGGAAAATCCATCACGAGCTTTCGGCTGAAGTATGCAAACCCGAGCGCCAAAGCTGCCAGGTTTATGAAGGACATCAAGAGTAGCAGCTGGTCAGCGTCCAGGTGTAGCAAGCTGGAAAGCAGCGCTGCTGCAGTGATGGGAAGAACACCGTCCAAATTTATCCGCTGACGATATTCCCAAAAATATGGATCGAAAGGCGCGCCATACCAAACCATCTTATTTACCCGCCCTGCGTACTGGGCTGAATCCAAATAATCGTACCGGGTCAGCGAAAATTCTCCCGCGGGTGAGACCCGGCTAGCAGCTTGATCGATCCAGATGAAAGTTAAGCCAACTTGCAGGGTGATGGAGAGGACCAAAATGGCGGCGAGAATTGGCGGCTTTTTCAACAGCCGGAAAATATTTATGGAATGCTGGATGATGGGCTTCCCCGTAAAGTTCAGTCGAATTGTTCGGCCAATCGATGCCTCGGATACGATCCCAACAGCCGCAGGAAGGGGGCGATCTCGTCGAGGTGGTCGAGGGCTCGGCGGCAGACCTGCGCTTCGGCGTGTCCGGCGAAGTCGATGTAAAAGCGGTACTCCCACAGCTCGCCCGGGACGGGGCGCGATTCGATCTTGGTCAGGTCGATGTCGCGCAGGGCGAAGACGCTGAGGGCTTTGAACAGCGCGCCAGGCTGGTTGTGCAGGCTGAAGACGATCGAGGTTTTGAACTCGCCCGTTTCCGGATCGGCGACCGCCAGGGGAGCCTTGGCGAGGGCCAGGAAGCGGGTGTAGTTGTTGGGGTTGTCTTCCAGGTCCCCGGCTAAGACCTGCAGGTCGTAAACCTGGGCGGCGCGCTGCGAGGCGATGGCAGCGGAATGGTGGTCGTTCTCTTCACGCAGGCGGCGGGCGCTGCCGGCGGTGTCGGCGGCGGCGGTCGGTTCCAGGCCCAGGCGGGCCAGGCTGGCTTCACACTGGGCTAGCGCCTGGGGGTGTGAATACACCCTCCGGACCTCCTCCAGGCGCACGCCGGGAAGCGCCAAAAGGCAGTGCTGGACGCGCAGGTGGTGCTCGGCGACGATGTGCAGGTCGTAGCGCAGCATCAGGTCGTAGTTGCGGTGGATGCTGCCCGCCAGGGAGTTCTCTACGGGCAGCAGGCCGTACTCGCTTTCGCCCGCTTCGACGGCCGCGAAGACGCTCTCGAAGGTCGGGCAAGGTGCCGCCTCGGCTTCGGGACCGAAGTGCTCGAGGACGGCCAGCTCGCTGTAAGCGCCGGGTTCCCCTTGGAAAGAGACGGTAGGTGGAGGCATGGATATCCTTTTCTAACCTGGCTGCGAAACCTACATAAACACCTCGCCAAACAGGTTCACAATAAATGGCCTTGTCCCGGATAACTGTGCAAGCTCGATTGGGGGATCTTCTCGTCCAGGTATATGGCAAAGCGATAAGGCACGAACTTGTCCTGCTCTCCATGAAACAGATGCACGGGAACCTCGATCTCCTCAACGCGAAATCCCCAATCCCCATACAAGATCATCGCATCGTCAGCCGGTCCCCACGAACGCTGGCGAATTGTGTATCAGGCTGGTGCTTGGACACCCGCTATGTAACTCCTACTTCAATTCTGTCCGGGGACTGAACAATTGATGAGCGCTTACCGGCCTGGCAGCCTCGGCGAACCCACTGCCCAGGCGATCATTTGACCAACACCGGCAGGTAAACCAGCGCCCCTATCGGGCTGGGCACATGGGGAGCGGTCGTGAAGCTGGCGCTGTCCATTCCGGTCCCAGAGGTGTAGGTGAAGTAGGCGGTGTTGGTGATTAGGGTGTTAGGAGGTGTGTCCCCGGCAATCGTGGCGTCGATGGTCTTGACAACTTGACCGCCGGCTGGGACGTCCACAAACACGTCCAGGTTAACCCCGACAACCTCGGACGGCAGGGTATCGGTGAGTTGCACGCCCTGCGCCTCGACGGAGCCGTTGTTGGTGAGCGTGAGCGTATAAGTAAGCGCGTCTCCGGGATGCGGAGGTTCGTGAGATAAATCGACCTTCTTTTCGAGCATCAGGTCCGGCGGCGTGAGCTGGAAGCGGGCCAGGGGCGGGTCGTGGTCGGTGACCCGGTCAACTTCAGGGAATTCTGCGTTGAGGTGGACGACGTCGAAGTCGTAGGCGACGTTATCCGCCAGGTCGTCGCTGACCAGGATGTGATCGAGGACCTCGGCGTTGCCGTCGTAAATGTACGTGTAGCGCTCGGCGGCGGGCAGGGTATCGACCAGGTCGGTCAACACGCTTCCCTCCAGGGCGATCAGCGGGGCGGAGAACTGGAAGTCGTTGAGGTCGCCCAGGACGATGATGTGCGCCGAAGCGTCGAGGGCGAGCAGGTCATCGACAAAGCCGTTGACCACCGCTGCCTGGGCCAGTCGCTGGGTCTCGCTGGAAAAAACCGGCGGTTGGGCGAAGCCGAAGAGCGGGTCATCCCCGCCCTTGGAGTTGAAGTGGTTGACGATGACAAAGATCGTATCCCCGTTGAACTGGAACTCGCCGGCAAGCGGCTTGCGGCTGTCGGTGAAAGCGCTGTTGGTCGGGTCGATGCGCCCCGGGCTGTAAGAGAGCTCCGGGCCGCTCGGACCGGAGACGACGGACACGGAATTCGTGGCGGTGCCGCCGGCGCGGTCGGTGAAGCTCAGCCCCCGGTCCGTGCGGAAGAGGAAGCCGACCCGGATGTTGCCCCCCGGCTCGCCGCCGTCCTGGTTGTTCACCGGGGCGATGTCACGGTACTGGTAGGTCGGGCCGCCTGCGGTGGAGATGGCGTCGATCAGCTTCTGGTAGGTCTGGTCGGCGGAGACAGTTCCGTTATTCGTAGGGCCGTTGTTGTCCTGGATCTCTTGTAAGCCAAGGAGATCGGGAGATTTGAGGTGATCTACGATCTGGGCGGCGAGCTCGTCAAACTTGGCCTGCGGGTCGCCGGGATCGAGATTCTCGAGGTTAAAGGAGGCGACGCTGAGCGTGTCGGGGTCCGTGACAGTAGAGGCGGTTTCTTGGCTCACGCCGCCCGTAGTGGAGGGCAAGGCATCGGTGTTGAAGAGCTTGAAATTGCCGAAGGTGTAATCGAGCACGCCGACGATGGACGAGGAGAACAGGGCCCCGGTCTTGACCTGCGGCTCGCTGGTGACGATGGTATCGTCCAGCAGGATGCGCTCCGGGTTGAAGTCGCCGGAGGCAATCACCAGGCTGTCCCGCGAGGAGACCAGGCTGGCGTAAGCCCCCGCATCGCCGACGACGGCGATCTCGCCGAAACTGCTGGTCGGGCTGACCGCCAGCGGCTGCTGGATTTCGACCAGCATGCCTTCCAGGCTCTCGTAGAAATCGATGCCGTCGGTAGCTGGATCGAAGGTGCCGCCGGTCTCGACGTTGCCGCCGGCGTCGTCTTCGATCACGGTGTCAGGTGGTAGCCGTCCGCCCGCGCCGATTATGGTTGGGGTAGGAAGCGCAGTGGGGGATCCTACATTGACCTGCGGGCTGGAGGTAAATTCCGTGATGGTCAGGTTGCCGGTGCTGAGGCCGCCAGGACGGTATTCGTCGATGAACCCGGTGACGGAGACCGAATCGCCTATATTGACCGAGGGAGCTCCGCCGGTGAAGACGAAGATTCCTTCGGAGGTTTTGACATCGCCATCAATATCGACGTCAGGCTCCTGCATATAAAACCCGGTACCGGTCCGGGCGGTGACGACGCCCGTCACGTTCCCGATGCAGTCGCCGTCGTAGCTGGATAAGTGTCCCGAGCCCTGGATTGTGTGTATCGCTAAGTCGTTGAAATCCGGGGTACAGCCTGCCTGGGGACTGGCCTGGGCGGCCTCACTGGACATGAAGGTCAACGAGGGCAGCAGCAAGAGGCAAAATACCAAGAATAAATTCAAAGACCAACGGAGAAACCGGGTTAGGTGGTCATGTGGGGTAGATGAGGGCATGGTTGGCTCCTTTGGGTCGGTGATCCAGCATTGAGGAATAGCGGATCGGTGGAAAATTGGATCGTGGTTTGATGATTATGCGGTTAGAACTGCGGGTATTCAGGACAAGCAGCGTGACCGGATTTATTTTACACCCGACGCGAGTACTGGGCTAATTTTCTGTTGAGCGGCGGTTGAACCCGAAGCGTTGGAGGGCGCGCATTAAGCCAGGGCTGACTCTCAGACGATCTTTGGTACAATTCTGGCGCTCATGAAACTGCTGCCCCCTGGGATGCCCATCGGCAAACGCGTCCTCGACCTGAGCGCCGCGACGCTGGGGTTGATCGTCTTATCGCCCTTGCTGGCCGTCCTGGCCGCGCTGGTGCGAGTTTACCACGGCGCGCCGGTGTTGTTCCGGCAGGCGCGGCCCGGATACAAAGCCCAATTATTCACAGTCTATAAATTCCGCACGATGAACGAAGCGCGCGACCGGGACGGTCGGCTGTTGCCTGACGAGCAGCGCCTGACCGGGCTGGGGCGCTTCCTGCGGGCGACCAGTCTGGACGAATTGCCCGAGCTGTTCAACGTGCTGCGCGGGGAGATGAGCCTGGTTGGGCCGCGGCCGCTGTTCGCCCACTACCTGGAGCGCTATTCCCCCGAGCAGGCGCGCCGGCATGAGGTCTACCCGGGGATTACCGGCTGGGCGCAGGTAAACGGGCGCAACGCGCTGACCTGGGAGCAGAAGTTCCAGCACGACCTGTGGTATGTCGAGCATCGCTCGTTTTGGCTGGACCTGCGCATCCTGGGCCTGACGCTGGTCAAGGTGATCCAGCGCGAGGGCATCAGCCAGCCCGGGCACGCCACCGCGGAGGAGTTCATGGGGAGCGGAGGCCGCGGTGAACAACCATAATGGGTTCCCCGAACCGTTGAACGCCGAGCTGTATTCGGCGATGTACCGCATCCGGGTCTTCGAGCAGCGCGTGCTGGACGAGTTCCCGCGTGGGCGTTTTTACGGCACGACTCACACTTACCTCGGCCAGGAGGCCAACGCCGTAGGGGTACTGAGGGAGGCTGGCTCGCGGGACGTGGTGGTGAGCAACCACCGCTGCCACGGGCACTTTTTGGCTTACGGCGGCGACCCTCGGGCGCTGTATGCCGAATTAATGGGCAAAGCCACCGGTGTTTGCGGCGGGGTGGGCGGTTCGCAGCACCTGCACTGGCGGGACTTTTATTCCAACGGCATCCTGGGGGGCACCATGCCGCTGGCGGTGGGCATGGCGCTGGCGGAGCGCTGGAAGGCCGCCGGCGTGCAGCAGACGCCGCCGGTTACGATCGCTTTCCTGGGGGACGGCGCGCTGGGGGAAGGAGTCTTATACGAAGCCCTCAATCTGGCTTCGCTTTGGTCCGCGCCGGTCTTATTCGTGCTCGAGAACAACCGCATCGCCCAGACCACGCCTGTCGAACTGGCGGTCGCCGGGGAGATGGCCGCGCGCTTCGCCGCCTTCGGCCTGGCGGTGGAAGAGCTGGACAGCAGCGACGTCGTGGAAATCCACGCGGCGGCGCGGGTGAGCCTGGACGAGATCCGCGCCCGGGGGGCGCCGCGCGCCCTGATCGTGCACACCTATCGCTTCGGGCCGCACTCCAAGGGGGACGACACCCGCGACCCGGCGGAACTGGCCGCCATCCAGGCGGAGCGTGATCCGCTGAAGATCCACGGGGTACGCCTGGCAGAGGGTGAACGCGCCGCCATTGAAGCCGCGGTCGAACAGGAACTGGCCGAAGCCTACCGGCAGGCGCTGGCCGACCCTCTTCCGGTTATAAAAGGCTTATGACGACCGTACTCTCTTCGCTTAACCAAGCTTTGCACCGGGCTTTCGCCGAGGACGAACGGGTTTACCTGATCGGTGAAGACCTCCTCGACCCGTACGGCGGGGCTTTCAAGGTGGCGCGTGGGCTGTCCACCGCCTACCCCGGCCGGGTGCTGACCACGCCGGTCTCCGAGGCCGGGATCCTGGGGGTGGGAACCGGCATGGCTTTGCGCGGTCTGCGCCCGGTGGTGGAGGTCATGTTTGGCGACTTCGTCACCCTGATCACCGACCAGCTGGTCAATCACGCGGCCAAGTTTCGGGCGATGTACAACGGGCAGGTCGCGGTGCCGCTGGTGGTGCGCACGCCGATGGGCGGGCGGCGCGGCTATGGACCGACCCACAGCCAGAGCCTGGAAAAGCTCTTCCTGGGCGTTCCCGGACTGCGCGTGCTGGCGCCTTGCGCGCTGGGAGTCTCTGGGGCGCTGCTGCACCGGGCGATCCTGGAGAGCCAGGACCCGGTCCTGTTCGTCGAAAACAAGCTGCTGTACGGTCTGGATATTTACGAAGAGGCGGAGGGAGAGCTGACCGTCACCATCGCTGAGGAGGGAACCCAATCACAGGAGAACAGCTCGCTCGCCGGGGATTTCCCCGCCCCGACTTACCTGGTGCGGGTGAACGGCGCGCCCGAGCCCCAGGTCACGCTGGCGGCATACGGGTACATGACAGAGCTGGCCCGCCAGGCGCTTCTGCAGCTGGCTTACGAACGGGAAATCTTCGCCGAGCTGATCGTACCCACGCAGCTGTCGCCGTTCAGGGTGGAAGCGATCGCCGCTTCAGCAAGAAGCACCGGACGTCTGCTGACCGTGGAGGAAGGGACAGTGAGCCTGGGATGGGGGGCGGAGGTAGCCGCGCAGGTCGCGGAGCGGCTGGGACCTCGGTTGGCGGCCTTGCGCAGGTTGGGGGCTCCAGACCGCGCCATCCCGGCCTCCGGTCCGCTGGAAGAGGCGCTGCTGCCGGGGGTCGAGGGTATCGTGGACGCCGCGGTGGGGATGATCTGATCCGGTACTTTTGGACCGCTGTCATGTCTACCTGGAGCCGCTATACTCTAATTATGCGAAAATACACGATCCTCTTTCTGATCGTGGGGTTAACCCTCACGCTCTTGCCGGCGCACGTAGCCGGGCAGGAGACAGCAGGTACGACCGGGAGCATTATCTACCTGCCGGTGCTCACCAACGGCTCCGCATCGACGCCGCCACCCACCGGGTACTTCTCCACCCTCCCCCCGGGGTCGACGCTGCCGGGCAGCGCGGCCTGCGCCACGGCGGTAAAACCCAGGCCGGAAAACAAGGGGCTTAACGCAACCTACAATGGGACCAAGGGAAACCAGGGGCTGGCGGCAGATTTCTTCACGCCGGGCAGCGGCGACCCGCGGGCTAATACCGAGATCGCATCGCGCGTGGACGGGGACTTCACCGGCACCACCGACGAGATCTTGCAGTGGGCAGCGTGCAAGTGGGGCGTTGACGAGGATATGGTGCGGGCGCAGGCGGCGATCGAGTCGTGGTGGCGCCAGGACGCCAAGGGTGATTGGGGCAGCGACCCATCGCGCTGCGCGCCGGGGCACGGCCTGGGCGTGGACGGCCAGCCGGGGTTGTGTCCTGAAAGCTGGGGACTGCTGCAAAATCGCTACCCGTATGAGCAGTCTTCGTGGCCAGGGATTATGACTTCCAGTGCGTTCAATGTGGATACGGCTTACGCCATCTGGCGGGCGTGCTTCGAAGGCTACGAATGGTGGTTGAACAACGTGGAGCACGGGGAAGTCTACGCGGCGGGAGATGCCTGGGGGTGTATGGGGCGCTGGTTCGCCGGTCGCTGGCACACTTCGGCGGCGGAGTCCTATATTGATAATGTCCAGGGGTATTTCAACGATCGCATCTGGGAGGAACCGTACTTCCAGGAACCTTGATATTTCTTTTTGATGCCGTAATGGCTATGCGTAACGCCGGTCACAGGCTGGCGGTTCGGTGGTATAAATACCCCCATGCCGATGCCCGTGCCCGTCACCATCCCTCTGCTGAATCCCAACGAACCTGAAGCCCGGCTGATCTCCCTGGCGGTGAGCGCCGGGGACCGCGTCTCGGCTGGGGATACGCTCTGCACCCTGGAAACGACCAAATCGGCCGTCGAAGTGGCCGCCGAGGCGGACGGCTACGTGGTCGGACTGCGCCTGAAGGTAGGGGATCTGGCGCGGGCTGGCGAGGTGCTGTGCTACCTCGCTGACACCCCTCGGGCGAAAGCGCTTGAAGCGCATGGCGAGGGGGAACCTGCTGGCGCGGTCAGCGCGCCCGGCGAACTGCCCCCGGGGCTGCGCATCACCCAGCCGGCGCGGGCATTAGCCGAAGAGCTGGGCATCGATCTGAGGGAGCTGCCCTGCGGCCCCCTGCTCACGGAGATCGCCGTGAGGAAGTTTTATTCCGAGCGCAGCGCCTCCCCAGAACCTGAAACGGCGACTACAATGGCGACCTTCGACCCCGGCGCTCTGGTCGTCTACGGCGGTGGTGGGCACGGAAAATCGCTGATCGACCTGGTCCGGGCGCTGGGCAGCTACCGCCTGGTAGGAGTTGTGGACGACGGTCTCGCCGAAGGGGGAACGATCATGGGCCTGCCCGTGCTCGGCGGTGGCGAGGCGCTGGACGAGCTGGCTGAACGGGGCGTCCGGCTGGCGGTCAACGCCATTGGCGGCATCGGGGACGTCAGCGTGCGGGTGAAGATCTTCGAACGGCTGGCGCGTGCGGGCTTCGCCTGCCCTACCGTGATCCATCCTCAGGCTTTCGTTGAACCGAGCGCGCGCCTGGAAGCTGGCGTACAGGTGTTCCCGCACGCTTATGTGGGCAGCGAGGCCAGCGTTGGATTTGGGGCCATCGTCAACACTGGGGCGATCGTCTCGCACGACTGCAGCATCGGCGCAAACGCCAACATCTCCCCAGGGGCGGTGCTGGCCGGAGCGGTAAAGGTTGGCCGCGAAGTGCTGATCGGCATGGGGGCGACGATCAATCTGGGGGTCGAGGTCGGGGCGCGCGCCAGGATTGGAAACGGCGCGACGGTCAAAGCTGACGTGCCCGAACGAGGCATCGTGCGCGCTGGGGCCGTCTGGCCGGAATGAGTGCGGCGGTGATTTTTTGGGCCCTGCTCTGGCTGGCTGCCGGCGGGGCCTGGCTGGCGACGCTGCTCGGCTTCGCCGGGCGAATATGGTGGGTTTTTGACCTGTTCAGCCACTTCCAGGTGCAGTACTTGTCCGGTTTCAGCCTGATAGCCTTGATATTTTTATTCGGCGAAGTTTACAGCGGGGCAGGGATAGCCTTTGCGGGCGCGTTGTTTAATATGGCGCTGATCGCCCCGCTCTACCGCAAACCAGGCCCAGCGAAGTCGGGCAACCAGAAGGCGTACCGGGCAGCGTCGATCAACGTCCTGAGGACCAACCGGTCCTTCGAGGCAACACGGGAGCTGCTGGCGGAGCAAAAAGCCGATTTCGTGGTCCTGGTGGAATGCGACCGGGAATGGCTGGATGCGCTGAGCTGCCTGGGCGAGCTGTACCCTCACCGCTTCAGCGCGCTGCGGGAGGACAATTACGGCCTGGCGCTGTTTAGCCTGCGCGAACCCGTACAGGTGGAAACCTGCAACTTCGGACCTGCCAGGGTGCCCACGCTCGTGGCGCGTTTCGAGCTGGATGGGCGCGGCCTGACCGTGATCGGCACCCACCCACCCCCGCCGAAAAGCGCCCGTGAGGCTCATCAGCGCGAGGCGCAAACCAGGGAGATCGCCCGTTTCGCGGCGCAGCAAACAGGGGAGGTGATGCTGTGCGGCGATCTGAACCTGACCTCGTGGTCGCCCCACTTTCGGGATATACTTAAAATTAGCGGGCTGCGCGACAGCCGGATCGGGTTCGGCGTCCAGCCGAGCTGGCCGGCAACGAACCCCCTGCTGATGGTCCCCATTGACCACATCCTGGTCTCGACCGGGATCGGCGTAAACCGTCGCTGGGTGGGACCCAGAATCGGCTCCGACCACCGGCCCGTCTTCGCTGATTTTTCTTTTTACGCCTGAGGAGGCATAATCGTATGAACACCGCCATGTGGCGCAAAGCGCTCCAGGTGATCCCGCGCATCAGTAAAGCCGAGTGGGACAGTCTGGACGTTATCTCTAAATGGCTGATCTCAACCCGGGCAGCGGTACTGATCATGACTTTTCTATCCGCCGCCATCGCCGGGATTTTGGCATACCAGCACGGTCAGTTCAACTTCGTACTGTGGCTGCTGCTGGCGTTGGGCCTGATCCTGGCTCACGCAACGAACAACCTGGTCAACGACTTCACCGACCACATCAAGGGAGTGGATAAGGACAACTATTACCGGGCGCAGTACGGCCCGCAGCCTCTGGAGCACGGGCTGATGAGCAAAACCCAGCTGCTGACCTACGCGGCGGTTACCGGGCTGCTGGCGCTGGCTGCCGGGGCCGTGCTGGTATGGCTGCGAGGCCCGCTGGCGCTGGTGCTGCTGGGCCTGGGGGTGGTTTTCGTGCTGTTCTACACCTATCCGCTGAAATATATCGCCATGGGCGAATTGACCGTTCTGGTGGTGTGGGGGCCCCTCATGATCGGCGGCGGGTACTTCGTGATCACCGGCGTGTGGGATTGGAACGTGGTGATCGCCAGCCTGCCGTACGCTTTCGGCGTGACCACGGTGATCTTCGGCAAGCACATCGACAAGGTCGCCAGCGATAAGGTCAAAGGCATCCATACCCTGCCGGTGCTGCTCGGAGAGGGACTGGCGCGCGCCGTGCTGATCGGCCTGACCGCGCTGCAGTACCTCTCGGTGATCTACCTGGTAGTAATCGGATTCTTCACCCCGATCTTGCTGATCGTACTGTTCGCGCTGCCGACCTTCTACCAGGCCTACACCAGTATGTATCACGCGCCCAAACCTGAGGAGCGGCCGCAAGATTATCCGGAGGACGCCTGGCCCTTGTGGTTCGTGGCCACCGCCTTTTATCACAACCGCCGTTTCGGGCTGCTGTATTTGCTCGGGCTGATCCTGAACGTGGTGCTGCTCACCATTTTCAGATGAATTGAATTCAACTGCACGCAGGCAGCAAAATGTAAAGCGGGGATGTTGAAACCGGTTTTTCTCGGCCAACATCCCCGCTTTGGTGATCGTTACAGTCTTCTTATTTCTTAACGCGGATCGGCCTGGGGGAAGATCATGGTCACTTCCGTGCCGACTCCCAACTCGCTGGCGAGCTCCAGGCGCCCGCCCTGGGCTTCCACCAAAGGTTTGGCGATGGAAAGCCCTAGCCCATTAGAGCGCAGCTCGCTGCCGGACGATGGATTGACCTGGTAAAAACGCTCGAAGACGTGGGGGACGTGTTGAGGGGCGATGCCTTCACCGGTATCCTTGACGATGATGTGCATGTTTTTACCGTGTCGTGCAGAGGCCAGGGTGATCCGCCCGCCGGGTTTTGTGAAACGCAATGCGTTATCCAGGAAGATCAACAAAACCTGGCGCAGGCGCGTGCGATCTCCCAGGAGGACGCCGTTTGAAGCGCTTACTTGCAGGTCGACGCCCTTATCGGCAGCCACTTTCTCCACTTGGCGGGTGGTCTCGGAGAACAGTTCGGCGATCGAGATCCGCTCTTGTTTGAACTTGAAACGTTTGGCGTCCAATCGGGAGAGCAATAGCAGGTCATCCACCAGGCGATTCATATAGTCGCTCTCATCGACGATGTCCTGGAGAACGCCGGCGATCTCTCCTTGCGGCTCAGTGCGTAATCCATAATCCGCGCTGGCCCGAATCAAGGTCAGCGGCGTGCGCAGCTCGTGGCTGGCGTTTGAGACGAAGGCTTGCTGCTGCTCCCAGCCGCGCTGCGCCGGGCGGATCGAACGACCCGACAACCACCAGCCCCCCACCCCCAGGCCCAGGCTGGCTGCCACCCCTAACACGGCCAACCCGGTGAGGTATAGATTGAGGACGCGGGCCTGATCGCTCATCAATCGACCGATCTGGATCAGATCCGGCGCCTGCAGGCTGCCCGTGCGGTAAGTCAACAGGCGCACCGGCGTCTCGTCCGGCAGGCGAACGGTGCGCCAATCATGACCCTGGCTTTCTGCCGCGGCTAAGGCATCCAGATCGCCCGCCAACGGGGCCGACACGGAAGTAACGATATTCGTCGACTCGCCTGGCAAATTCAAGGGGATCACGAAAATCGGCGCAAGGTTGGCGTCGTACTGCTCTTCTCGGGGTGATTCGCTGTGCTCGCGCTCTTCTTCGGAGTGCTCGCTGTCTTGCCGTGCAGAGGTTTGGATCGGGATGGGTTCCCGTGGATTATTGACAGGGAGCGCGCTGCCGTATTCTGAAAGCCAGGTGTGTTCAGCCTGGGCCAGCTCTGTGGGCAGCGGAGCGCCGTAGCTGCGGAACAAGGTGGCCATTTTATACTCGAGCGCCAGATCGGTAGTGCTGCGGAAATAGTACGACAGCAAGGCATAAGAGCCGCCGCCGATCAAGATAACCAACCCCAGCGCGGCAAGAAAGTAGAGCGCCGTGAGCTGCCAGCGTAAGCGTTTAAGCATCTTCGCTCTTCAAGGAATAGCCAAAGCCGCGCACCGTCTGGATGGGGTCTGCTTTGTTGGGCTGGTTGAGCTTGCTGCGAAGGTACGAGATGTAGACATCGACCATGGTCGGCTGTACCGTACTTTCGTAAGACCAGACGTAGTCGAGTAAAAACTGGCGGTTGAGGGTCTGGTCGGGGTGACGGACCAGGCATTCCAGCAGGGTCCATTCGGTTTTGGTCAGGTCGAGAGTTTGGTTGCCGCGCCGGGCGGAATGGGTGTGCAAGTCGAGTACCAGGGATCCGGCGCGCAGTTCGCCTGTGTTGACTGCCTGGGGCTGAAATCGGCGGCTCAAGGCGTGCAAACGGGCGATCAACTCGTCGAAAGCGAAGGGCTTCCCCAGGTAATCGTCCGCCCCGCTGTACAGGCCGGCAACCCGGTCTTCTACTTGGGTGCGGGCAGTCAACATCAGCAGCGCCATGGGGATCTGCGCACGGCGGATCGCCTGGCAGATAGCCGGCCCATCACGGCCGGGTAACATCCAATCGATCACGGCGATATCATGGGCGCCGCGCAGGGCGATCTCCACGCCGGTGTCGCCATCGTAGGCTACGTCCACCTGGAAGTTCTCTTTTTCCAGCACCTTGCACATCAATCCCACCAGGCGCCGGTCATCTTCGATTAATAAAATACGCATGTTCGAATTCTATCTCAGTTAACGGTGAGCAATCTACCTCTAGGAAAGTAGCGGTGTTTGGGCGGGCTTTGTCCGCCCAAACACCCCACTCCCTCCCTCAAATGCGTTCATCCTCCTAATAATAGTCTAATCCAGGAACATTGGAAAATGATTGGAAAATTGACTGAACTTTTCAAGGAAATCTCAATCTTCATCCATTAAAGTTGGAAAGTACGCAACGCAGTTAAAAATCCTTTGCCAAAGAGACAAGGAGATAGTCTATGAGAAATAAGATTGCCCTACTCATTTCAGCCGCACTGACTGCCGCGATCATCGTTGTGATCGGGGGCGTGTTGTTCGTCACGTCGAACATCGAGCCAGCCTCCGCACAAAGCAGTCAGGACACCGCTGCTCAGGTGGTCACGGGGCTCGATCCCGCCCTGCAGCAGCAGTTGAACGATCGGGAGGCTGCTTACCGCCAGCTGATCGACGAAGCTAACTCCCGGCTGAAGCAGGCGCAAGAGGAAAACGCGAAGCTGCAGGCGCAGCTGGACAGCCTGACCAACGGGAACGCCAGTGCTCAGCGTGGCATCTCCCCGCAGCAAGCCGCCGATGTGGCTGCCGCTTTCCTCGGTCAAAACGATATCTTCGCAGTAGACACGCTCAACCAAAATGGCATGAGCCTGTTCCAGGTGACCTTTAGTTCCGGCGACCGCGTGTACGTTGATTTGAATGGACAGGTGATTGCGGCCAGTTTATCCCAATCGACCTTCAAAGCGCGCTCCGGAAACCAGGGCTTCATTGAAGACCATGAAGGGGAACACGATGACAATTAATCGACCCACACAAACCAGTAAAAACCGGCGTTCCCGCGCCGGCCAGGTGAAGATACTGCTCTTTACGCTGGCCATTGCCGGCACCCTGGGCTTGTGGGAAGTCTTTTCCCACCAGGCGCAGGTGACCGTAGCAGCCGCGGCCACGACCAGCACAAACGTTCCCGGGTTGAGCCTAGAGCTGCCGCCGCTGCCCGAACTGGTCCCGTTCAACCCGGGCCAGGGGGCTAGCCAGACCAACGGCAATTCAACCAGCGGAGTGGCCGCGCCTACCGCGCCCTTGGGACGCATCTTGATGGGCGGCTCCGCCCCCACCTTCAGCTTCCCTCAGGCCATGGCGCGGACGCGCTCATCACGCTGATGTACCGCATCGAGTTCAAAGCGATGGGCTGCCAGATGCTGGCGATCCTGGACAGCACTGCGGCCAACGGGCAGGAGAAGCTCGACCGGGTGCCGGCCTGGTTCGAAGAGTGGGAACAGGTCTTGAGCCGGTTCAGGACGGACAGCGAGCTCAGCTGCCTGAACCGGTCCCCCAACCAGGCGGTGTCTGTGAGTCCGACGCTTTGGGAGGTTTTCCGGGCGGCGCAAACCGCCGAACAGCGTAGCGGCAGCCTGGTGACCCCCCTGGTGTACACGGCCCTGGTCACAGCCGGGTACGACCGCAGCTTTGACGAGTTGGTGGAAAACGGAACGCCTGTAAACGACCATGAAATTCCTGCGATCGGCGTGTTGGAGAGCGTGGAGCTCGATCTCGCTGCTCGGACGCTGACCCTCCCGGCGGGAGCACGCCTGGATTTCGGCGGGGTCGCCAAGGGATGGGCAGCCAACGAAGCGGTGAACCGCTTAAAAGCCTACGGTCCAGCGCTCGTAGACGCCGGAGGGGATATTGCCGTCAGCGGCTTGCGGTCCGACGGGCAGCCTTGGCCGATCGAGATCGCCGATCCGATGGAACCGGAGGGAGCCCTGGCGATGCTGAAACTCGGCCGCAATGGCGTGGCGACCTCGGGGAAAGACTACCGGCATTGGATGCAAAATGGAAAAGCCCGCCACCACATCATCGACCCGCGCACCAGCGCCCCGGCGGACACAGACGTCCTGGCGGCCACAGTTGTGGCGCCGAGCGTGCTCGAAGCCGAAACCGCCGCCAAGACGGCGCTGATCCTGGGTGGCGACGAAGGCCTGAACTGGCTGGAGGCCCAGCGCGGCCTGGCAGGCGTGTTGGCGCTGGACGACGGGGAAGTCCTGTTCAGTCGGCGCATGGACCAATATCTCTGGAGTTAAACATGTCATTTTCTTCCTCATCTTCCGATTTAGACAACCTTCCGCAAAGCGCCAGCCTGAGCACCTTGCTTCTAGTTGGAGGCGCTTTTATCGGCGGGGCTTTGATCGCCGTGGTGCTGATCCCGGCCTGGCTGCCCGACCTGTACAATTCCCTGATTGGGTCTCAGCCGCAAGCATACTGGTTCCTGTCACGCGGCAGCGCCCTGGTGGCATACCTGCTGTTGTGGGGCTCGATGGTCTTCGGTGTGCTGTTGACCAACAAAATGGCGCGCGTTTGGCCAGGAGGACCCACGGCGTACAGCCTGCACGAGTTCACCAGCCTGCTGGGCATGGGATTCGGCCTGTTCCACGCGCTGATCCTGCTTGGCGACCGCTATATCAACTACAACCTGGCGCAGATCCTGATGCCTTTTGGCAGCACGGGGTTCAAACCCTTTTGGGTCGGGTTGGGGCAGCTCGGTTTTTACCTGCTGGTGCTGGTTAATTTGAGCTTTTACGTGCGCCAGCAGATCGGGGTGCGCACCTGGCGGGCGATCCACTACGCCAGCTTCCTGACCTTCCTGCTGGCCCTGATCCACGGACTGCTCAGCGGTACGGACACAGGGCTGAGCTGGGTTTCGGATATGTACTGGATCACCGGCGGAGGTCTGCTTTTCCTGACGATTTACCGGCTGCTGACCGCTGTAATCAACAGGCTTTTCCCCGAGAAGCCGGTGGTGGGTGGGCGAAGAGGCGCTTAGAAGTGGGTGGGATATGGGCGGATGTGTCCGCCAATATCCCACCTTTCCCTTGGTCTGTGCAAGTTCTGTTTACAAAATCACGTCTTCTTTACCGGCTAGCTTATCCTGGATGCGCTCCACGACCATGTCGAGGTGTTTCTTCTTATGCACGAAGTCCAGGTCGTCGGAGTGGATGGTGAGCACGGGGCAGATGTCGAAGCTGGCCATCCAATCGTCGTAGAAGGATTCCAATAGGGCTAGATACTCTGTGGAAATGCCGCTCTCGATGGCTCGTCCGCGGCGTCGGATGCGCTCCATGAGCACCTCCACGGGGGCGCGCAGGTGGATCAACAGGTTGGGGGATGGGAGGGTGGCGACCAGCAGCTGGAAAACACGTCGGTATGAAAGGTAGTCGCGCTTTTCCAGGTTGTTGAGGTGGTGCATAGCCCGGGCGAAGATGTGGGCGTCCTCGTAGATGCTGCGGTCCAGGATGGCGGAACCCGGAGATGTGGCGATCTGCAGGTATTGCTCGGCGCGGTGCCCAAGGAAGAAGATCTCCAGGTGGAAGGACCACGAGCGCATGTCCTCGTAGAAATCGGCCAGGTAGGGGTTATCGGAGACCGATTCGAACGCGGTCTGCCAGCCCAACCGCTCCCCCAGGCGTTCGGTGAGCGAGGTTTTTCCGGCGCCGATGTTTCCGGCGACGACGACGAGACGTTTGGCCACGCGGATGCCTCCTGGTGCTAGAATGGCGTCTTTACGGGAGGGATTTTAGCATATTCGCGCCAACCGCTATTTTACCGGAAACGATCATCGGACTTCTGCTCGCGCATGCCATGCTCCCCGCCCTCCAGCCAGCCGAGCCGGACATCTTCAGCCTCCTCGAAAGGCGGTAGGTAAGGCTTGAGGTCCAGCAGCGGGGTGCCGTCGAGTACGTCCAGGTTGGACACGTGCAGTATCGCCCCTTCAATGCGCTTCAGCTTGACGAGAGATAGCCCGATAGGGTTGGGCCGGTTCGGCGCCCGGGTGGCGAAAACACCGTGGGGTCTGTCGTCCAGGAAGGGTGTCACCTTCAGATCGACCCGCTTTGCTTTGTGCAGGTGATAGATCAGGTAGACGTGGGAAAATCCAGCCAGGTCCTGCAGACCGGGGGCGAACTCGGGATAAATTTCGACGGTCCCCGGCCGGCTGGCCTGGCTTGTCGGCTGGATGGGCATATCCGCCAGGTCCTGGAAAGGGCTGTGGATGACCCCGATAGGCGCGTATTCAATCCTGCTCAGCGGTATCATCTCGAGCGCCTCGCCAATTCGAAAGAAAACAAATCGAAAAGAAAGGCAATCAACCAGCTGGCTGGATTGATCCTGTGAAGGTTTTCAACGATCGTCTTCATGGCTCACACCCCTGGATTGCGCGCTTGATGAAGTTAACTCGATTGGGTTTGGATCACTATCTTAACACGAGGGTCGATTTCAAAGTTACGGTAAAGGAATGGTAGTCGAAACCGCAGCTTTAAAGGGCGCGAAGTCCCCCTGCGCCGGCCCGGGGAAACACACTTTTCGATTTTAGTACTTGACAAGCGCTTGAACTTTTTGTATTATATCGGTGACGGATATAGAATATCGGCTGCGGATATACTCCTGAAAGGCGCTGCATGGAAGGCTCCACCCATCTAAACCCACAAGATGAACTGCCGCTGACCCCGGCGGTCTTCCACATCCTTCTCGCGCTGGCCGACGGGGAAAAGCACGGCTACGCGATTATGAAGGAGGTCCAGGAGGCAACCGGCGGGCAGGTGAACATGGGACCCGGCACGCTGTACGGTTCGATCAAGCGCATGCTCGTCGCCGGGCTGATCGCCGAAACGGACGAGCGCCCCGATCCCGCGTTGGATGACTCACGCCGCCGGTATTACGCGTTGAACGGTTTCGGCCGGCGGGTGCTGGCCGCCGAAAGCGAGCGCCTGACGCAGGCGGTGACGCTGGCGCAGCAGAAGGGGGTGATCCATGGCCAGGCCGGCACGCTGATGGAGGGTGAGCCATGAAGGCCAGCGAACGGCTCTACCTGCTGCTGCTCAGTCTTTATCCGCGCCAGCACCGCCGTGCATACGGCGAGCAGATGGCGGTACATTTTCGCGACCAGCTGCGCGAGGCGTACTGTGAAGGCGCCTCCGGGGTTGCCCGATTGTGGCTGCGCACCTTATTCGATGCCGCCCTGACCATCCCGGCGGAACATTGGGTGCAAATCCAGGAGGGATGGATGAATTCGACGGGAAGAACACTCAAACCACTGCCCTGGTGGCAGATCGCCCTGATCGTGCTGCCGGGACTTGCCCTATTTTTGGGCTATATGGTTAAGCAAGTCCTGGTCACATCAGTCTTTCTGATCTTGTTAGTGGCGCTAGGAATACATTGGAGACAGGCTCGTAAGTTTCCCGAATGGGGATTGCTGATCCTGGGCTTCTTCGCCGGAGTGATCGCTATGCTGATCGCCTTCACCCTGGGACCGAATTGGCGCTGGGGTTCTGGTTTGCAGACCACTCTAACGGTTCTGGGCATCGCCTTAGGAATGGCCGCTAACGCCTTGTTGTTCGTCCAGCACAGCCGCCAGCGCGGCATGCCGGCGACCACTTGGCTGATCTTCGGCGGCATGCTATTGGTTGTTTCGGGATTTGCAGTCATCGAAGTCAAACGCAACACACCTCTAAGCGGACTTCCCATGCTCACCCTGACACTGATGTATCTGGCAACTTATATTGGTTGGTTGTTGGCTTTGATGTTGCCGATTTCTTTAGGACTGCCCCTGGCTCGGCGCTACGGGCTGACCGCGGTGCTGTTCGCGATCGGATGCCTCTATGTGGTCTACGATGGCTTCCTGGACCCGGCTGAAGGGTTGGGTTTCTTCATGGGGCCCGCAGCGTTGATCTGGATCGCCCGGTTGATCGCCCCGGCGGCGATGCTGGTCGTCGCGCCGTTCTGGTCGATGCGGGCCGGATCGCCGCGCTGGCGGAAACTGGGCGTGCTGATCCCGATCGGGGCGAGCTTGTTCAGCGCGGCGATCCTGGCAGGCTGGCTGCGGGGCATCGAAGGTTGGAATAATTGGCTGAGGACGGGGCTGATCACGTTTACCATATTCCTGCTGTATGTGCTGGCAGTCTCGCTGTACGGAGCGGCGAAGATTGAAGAGTTCTCACCAGAAGAGGCGCGGGCGATCCCGGCGAGTGCAGGATGAAGAACAGCTTCCACCACCATCTCACATCACGAAGATAAACCAAAAAGCCCCTGGCGCGTACGCGCCAGGGGCTTCAGTGTCTGTTGCGGAGCCGGTTTAGTAGGTCGGGACGACGTTGACGGCCTGCGGGCCTTTCGGGCTCTGCTCAACCGAGAACTCAACGCGCTGGCCTTCCTCCAAATTGCGGAAGCCTTCGCCTTGAATGGCGGAATAATGGACAAAGACGTCCGGGCCGCCCTCACGCTCGATGAAGCCGTAGCCTTTGCTGCCGTTAAACCACTTAACGGTTCCGATGATTCGTTCAGACATTGTGCGATCCTCCTACGAAAAAAGAATGGGTTGTTCAGGTACTCGGTCTGACCATCGGAGCGGGCACACAAAAGGCCCACGGAAATACCCTGGGCCCTGTCGTCACTTCCAACGCAAACCTACTGGTATCCTGCATAAATAATCATAAGATAATCGCCAAAATCTGTCAAGTTCTATTGCTTTAAAGAAGATCTAGGCGCGCTCTCGCCTGCGATAACGCTGCCTCACACCTTGAAGCAAGAAAAAAGACCCTGGCGCTGATGCGCCAGGGTCTTTAGTGTCTTTGCAGACGCCGGTTTAGAAGGTCGGGACGACGTTGGTCGCCTGCGGGCCCTTCGGGCCCTCTTCGACATTGAACTCAACGCGCTGGCCTTCCTCTAAGTTCCGGTAGCCGTCGCCTTGAATGGCGGAGAAATGGACAAAGACGTCCGGGCCGCCTTCACGTTCGATGAAGCCGTAACCCTTGCCGCCGTTAAACCATTTGACCGTGCCGGTGATTCGTTCTGACATTGCTTTGCCTCCTACGACAAAAAAGATTGGTTTGTTCAGGTACTCGGTCTGTTTCATCGGTAAGAGCAAAACAAAAGGCCCATGGATAAACCATGAGCCGCTGTTGACACTCCCAACGTAAACCTACTGGTATCCTGCAATAACGATCATACGCTATTCGGGGTGATCTGTCAAGTTCAATTTGGGAATTCTAACCTTCCGCCAGCAACTCGTTCATGGCGCGCTCGGCCTGGATGGTGGGAACAGCCAGGGTGACGCCCCATTCGTTGACCAGCATCTTCCTGGCCCGGTCTAAAATCGTATTATCGGTGTCGTTTACCTTCTTCAATCTTTTGAAAAAGGTCAGATCGCGCACCAGCCGGCATAGCGACTCTAGGGTCCCATCTTGCATCATTTCCGCGAGATAGGTCTTCCGCTGGAACCGATCGACGGGCAGAGGTTCACCGGGTCCGGAAAGCAGACGAATGGTTTTCCGGAAATCTCCCGCTGCGGTCAGGGAGCGCAGGCTGCGTTCCCCTTTTTCGGAGACCGGGACCCAGATGGTTAAGTTGTTCATCTGAACCACGTAATACTGATTGGATTTGCCCGATAAAACTTTCTCGTCCACCTGGACGATTTCACCAAGCCCAAAAGACCAATGGACAACCTGATCGCCTACTGCGTAGTTCATGGAGTACTCCTAATTAGCCAGCCTGGTTCCGGGTTACTTAATCGTCGCGTCGATAGCCGCCTCCACTGCCGCGCCGCTTGCGATCGCGGCCGCCGTAATCGCTCTTGCCATAGCTGCCGCCGCCACCGCCGCGACCACCGCGGTCGCCGTAATCGGAACGCGGGCGCTTTTCCTGGGGGCGGGCTTTGTTGACCTTGATCTGGCGGTTGTCCAGGTAAACGCCGTCCAGCGTTTTGATAGCCTCTTCAGCTTCGTTCTGCGAGCTCATTTCCACGAAAGCAAACCCTTTTGACCGGCCGCTCTCGCGGTCTTTGATCAGGGATACTGAGGTGACGGTGCCAGCGCCGGAGAAGAAGGACCGCAAGCTTTCTTCGGTGGTATCATAGGAAAGGTTACCGACATATAGCTTGTTTTCCATGCGAGGTCTCCTAAAGTAGGGGGTTAACCAATCCACCGCCTATCCTTAAGTAAGGATCGGCGGCGTCTCCACAAATCCTGTGCAAGATGGCCTTAATTATATCATTCTAATCGAGAAATAACCGAGCAGTGGGCAGCAAGCTGCGGGTTCTTTGGGATTTGCCGTGGTAGGGGCCAGATGTGGGGGTTGTTGGCGGGCTTCGCCCGCCAACGACCCCCACCCCTCCCTTTTCCACGGAGATTCCCGGTGAACCAAGCTGCGACAGTACAATAGTCGTGTTATATTCTGGCGAAAAAGGAGCGAACATGGCGGAACGAGAAGAAGTATACGACAGTCCAAGAGGTTGGGTTAACGAGCACATCCGGCGCTACGTGGAAAGTGACGGTCGCGACGGCCACCTGTGGCGCGGCGCGCCCACGCTGCTGCTGACCACCCGCGGTCGAGCGAGCGGCAAGCTTCGCCGTACGGCGCTGATTTACGGCCGGGACGGCGATGATTACGTGTTGGTAGCTTCGCGGGGCGGCCACCCGGAGCACCCTAACTGGTACCTCAACTTGGTCGAAAATCCCGAGGTGCGGGTGCAGGTAAAAGCCGACGAGTTTACGGCGCACGCCCACACGGCGACGCCGGGCGAAAAAGAGAAACTGTGGCCAAGGATGGTCTCGATCTGGCCGGATTACGAGAACTACCAGAAGAAGACCGAGCGGGAGATCCCGGTGGTCGTGCTGGAGCGTACCGATTGATCCGCCGCGCGCCGGCGCGATGTTGTAGTATAATATACATCGGGTAGCGATATATCTTCGGGGTGTCTGGAAAGCAACCGGGGTAGGCCTGTTGAAAGATATCAGGGAGGCTTCTCATGAACAAGCTGCAACCGGGTTCTCACCTGCCCACCGGCGGGTTCAAATTCTGGCAGTTCCTGGCGCTTTTCGTCCCTTTCGCAATCATAATGATCGGGCGCATTCCAACCCTGGCAGGTATCGCCGATCCCCGCCTGAGGACCGGGCTCAGCGTCCTGTGGGGCCTCCTATTCGGGCTGCTGGTGCTGATCTGGATCGCCGGCTTGCTGAAGGGATTCCCGAGTTGGGCCCTGCCCTCCCTGGGCTTGATCCTGTTTATTTTTGCTTATGTAGCAGAGATCTTATCGCAAGGCCTGGTATTACTAGCCACGAGGGACATCCTGCGAATCATGGGGTTCATCTCTCTCGATCCTCCCTGGAGCGGCTATTGGCCCGATTCCATCCCCCTCCGGTTGTTGATGTATGCCTGGTTTAACCTGATATACGTGATCCTGACCGGCCTGATGGTGTTGGGACTCCTGTCAGTCTTCAGGTCGCTCCGAGAGCTCGCCCGCAAGGACTGGTCGCTGCTCTCTTTCCTCCTGTTCGGCCTGGCGATTCCGTACACTTTCCTGGACGATGAATTTCGCGGGCTGGAAATTTACGAGTTCCTCGGCATCTCGATCCTGGCTTTGGGAGCTCTGTTGTTTATCATACTGCCCGGCCGGCGGTCAAGGCTGCTGGCGCTGCTGGCCGCCGTGCTGCTGGCGCTGCCAGTTCTGGCGCTGGGCAAGTACTCTATCTTTCCTGCGCAAGAATTTGCGACGCCGAACCCAACCTCCAGGGTGTGGGAGGCGCTCCAACCAGTCCTGGACCTGCCGGCTCTGTTGATCATCTTGTGCTTACCAATCTTGATTCGCTGGCTGCCGGATTCCTTCGGGATCCAGCGTGTAGCCCCAGCATCCGTTTGATCTCCCCTTTCCCCTTAGAGTGGGGATAAATCTTAGAACGCGGTTGACCTGAGTGGCGCCTCAGCCCGCCGAGCTGCGAATGGCGTGCTTTCTCGGCCTGATTACTGTATACTGTAGCCGCTGAGAGACACCGGTATGAAGACGCCGCTCAAACTCATCCTCCTGCTCGTCCTGTTGCTGCTCGCCTGCCGGCTGGCTCAACCACCCCTGCCAACAGCCGGACCATTCGCTTCCCCAACCCTTCTCCCGCCTGTCCCCACCAGCGCCGGCCCGCTCCCCGCTACCCCTACCGCCGCCCCGACTCCGGCGATCGTTTCGGTTGATCCGGCCCCGCGGGTGCTGATCCTGGTGCTCGGGTCGGATTTCAGGCCCCGCAAAGGTTTCCGCACGGACGTGGTCATGCTGCTCACCATCGATCCCGACAACCGCACGGCGTCGGCGGTCTCTTTTCCCCGCGACCTGTACATCTCCATCCCCGGGCGCAAGCAAAACCGCATCAACACTGTCATGCAGGCCGGTGGGTTCGACCTCCTGGCCGACACCTTCGAGCAGAACTTTGGCGTCCGCCCGGATTACTACGTGATGGCAGATATGGGGACGTTCGTAGAGGCGGTGGACGGGCTGGGTGGCGTTACGGTGGAGGCTGGCGCGCGCCTGGGGGATAAGTGTGATGAGGGTATCGTCAATTACGAGGAAGATTGGTGCGTGATCGAGCCGGGCCCGGTCGAGATGGACGGTAGGTCGGCGCTCTGGTACGTCCGCAGCCGGCACACCTCCACAGATTTCGACCGGCTCCGTAGGGCGCAGGAAGTGATCCTGGCTATTTTTAGCAGGCTGATGAGCCGGGATGCCATTGCCCACCTGCCGGAGTTCTATACGGCTTACAGCAAAATGGTCCAAACCAACCTGGATCTCGGCCATGTGCTCCCCCTGGTGCCGGCGGCTGCGGAGATTTACCGCGACCCATCCCGGTTCGACCGGTACACGGTTGGCCGCGACCAGGTCACTTCCTTCACGACCGCGACCGGGGCCTCCGTGCTCCTGCCGAATTACGAAAAGATCGGGGAGATCATCAACCAGGCCGTGTTAGCGCCGTGAGATAAAATCCAGTGTGCTGATGGATCGAAGGTTGAGGCTTGGGCGGTCAGGATTTTTTCTCTGCGTAAATTGGAGAAAAGAGCTTGAAATTATCAAAATTCCGATCTATAGTATATAAGACTGATTTAGCATCGCAGAGGAATACCCCACCCGGCGGGGAATAAAGTCAGTCCACTCACATCTCAATTCCTAAATTTGATACAAGGTTCTGTCTAACGAGCCTTGATGCGGGGGGCCTGTTCGTCTTTGGTCTTCCATGGACTTTTTTTCACGTGCTCGCATGGCTATTTTCTTTTAACTTGCGTCCGTGTAATTGGCTGAATTGAGAGGAGGTGAGGATTATTCGAGAGGAACTGGTTCATTGGTTGCACATCTAGGAAAATTGATTCCGGCTCGTTTCTAAAGGAGAATTAAAGGTGAAAACGAAACTTGTCTCTGTATTGTTAGTGGTCGCCTTATTGGTGATCTCACTGGTAGCGATACCTTCTGCCCGGTCTGACTCGCCCAGGAATAACATCCTGGCCCGCGCGCTCGACATCGAACTGGGCAATGTACAACCCCACCAATATGAACAAAGGGTATCATCCGGTGTGGTGTACGCACTGCTGGCTGCCACCGGCGAATTGGATCGGCGAGCAGAAGCCGCCCAGAGAACCTCCACCCAATTCAATCCACCAACGAATGCGACCTCGGGATGCTCGAACGTGTATACCAGCAACGCAAGGAATGGTGTCGATAACGTTCGGGTCAACCAGGATTGTTCCCTTCGCCGCCAGGCTGAAGAGGTGATTGCCGTTAATCCGACCAATCCCAGGAACCTGATTGCTGGTCAAAATGATTCCCGAATTGGATTCAACCATTGTGGATACGCCTGGTCGTTTGACGGTGGTAAGACCTGGGGCGACCAGATCCCACCGTTCTGGGGTTACGTGCTGCCAGACGGTCACACCTCGGACGCCTGCAGCGATCCAACCGCCACCTTCGATGCCAATGGGAACGCATACGTTGGCGGGGTAGTGTTTGATGTGGCTTCCGCTGCCAATGCCATTATCGTCGCCAAGTCCAATGCGGGCATAGGCGGCATGTTCTATCACAGCCCGGCGGCAGGTTCTTTCCAGGAATACGGTACGAACGTAGGCGTGGTGGCCAGCGGCAACGATCCCAATGTCGCCCTTGACAAAGAGTACATCGTCGCCGATGCCAATCCAGGCAGCCCGAAGGTGAACAACGTGTACGCCACGTGGACGCAATTTGCGAATACGAGCTTTGGGGTTGGCGGAAACAGTCCGATCTACTTCAGCCAATCGACGGATGGCGGCGCCACCTGGTCGCCCGGCGTCGAGATCAGCGGCTCAAACGCCACGGATTGCGGTCTGTTCAGCGGCGAGGCCGACCCGAACGCCTGTGACCAGGATCAAGGTTCGCACCCGATCGTCGGGCCTGATGGGACGATCTACGTCGCCTTTGGGAACGGTAATACGCCGGTTCTGGGCGAGAACCAGATCATGCTGGTTTCGTGCCCGGGTTCGGCTGACTGCACCGATTCCGCCAACTGGACGGCCCCGGTTAAGGTCAACGACTTGATCGGCACCCAGCCTGTCGGTCCCGATCCATCCACTGCTTGCGCGTTTGGGCGTGGTTGCCTGCCGCCCAACGGCTACCGTGTTCCGGAGTTCACTTCCATCACTGCCTCCGTTGACGGTGCGGGCGAACTCTTCGTTACGTGGGCTGACTTCCGAAATGGTGGGGGCACCTGCGATTGGCAAGGCGGTGCATTTGGATCAGCAGCGACGGCCACACCGCCCTGCGATAACGATGTCTTTTACGCGTACTCAAAGGATGGCGGAGCGACCTGGAGTGAAGCCTACAAGCTCACCCCGGCGGACAGCGCCCAATGGCAACCTTGGAGTGCGGTCACCGCAGACGGCAAACTTTGGGTCGCTTACTACGATCGTTCGTACGGCAACTGCGAATTCGAAGGCTGTAATGACATCACCTTGGCCGGCGTAGATAAAGCGGCGACGAATTCGCCAAGGGTCAGATATACGCGGGTTACCACATCTTCGATGCCCAACCTGCTGCCGGCAAACAACCCGGTCCAGGCTGGCTTCTTAGGCGACTACATGTGGGTTGCAGCCGATCAACAAGGGACCCCACTGATCGTCTGGGCGGATACGCGCGGCATGAATGGCACCGTCGAGGAGGATATCTACTTCTCTAGAGCGCGCTAGGATCAATCCCCCGGAAAAACCGGCGAAGTTCAAATTACAGGCGGCGGGAGTTCGCTTCCCGCCGCCTGTAACTAGGCTGACACTAGCTTCAGTGTTTACGTGATCACCAGGATTGCATACCTCCTCGAGCACCGGCGAACGAAGCGCACTTGTTCTTTTGCCCTGATCGCCGTCGTCTTGGTAAGCTGTGCCCCGGTTGGGGGTGCGCCTGCGCTTACCCGCACGCCAATGCCCACCAACATCTTAGATACGCCCACGAACGCCATCACGCCAACGAGGTCTTCCTCTCTATCCCCACCCACCACCGACGCCGGATGGGAAACCTTCGTTAGCGACGACTTGCAGGTCGCCGTAGACTATCCTCCGGACTGGTCGGTGAACGAAAGTGCTGGCGGCGTAACTTTCACCTCTCCCACAGGCTTTTCGATCCAGCTCGCAGAGGTGGATACCGGTGACCTGCCCCCCAAGGAATTCCTGGGAGAAAATCTGCTTCCCAATACCCGTTGCTCGACCATCGAGAACGCTTACGGCGTCCAGGTGCTGGTTTGTCTGGACACCCTCTCCCGCAGCTACAGCGCCTACTTCGTGGTGACCCCCTCCCAGGGCGCGCCCCGGTTGCTGTCATTGTCGATGCTGGGAAAAAGCGATAACGAAGTCTTCGACCGGATGGTTGGGTCACTGCGTCCGAGCGCCGGCCCTTAGCGCTTATCACAAGGTAGACGAAAATCCACGTAAAGCCAGGTCGATCGCATCTTCCCTGTTTTCGCCGCCGTGTTCACCTTCCGGCGTAGCCCGGTCGGTGAGGGCTTGGGTTGGGTGGATACCCTGCCGTATCTCCATACAGGACCGGCGCCGGGAACTTGTTGGGACGAATTCTATAACCACCGGATGCCCGGCCCGTCAGCGGATGGTCAGGGGCAGGTCCAGGAGATATTGCGGCGGGGTCAGGGCCGCCATTTCGGCCGCCATCAATGCTGCCGCCGTCGCATTAGCTTGAGGAGCTAGCGGCGCCAGTGCAGTGCTTTCCCCTGCGGCGGGCTGGGAGATCACCTGGGGGTCCCCGGCCTGGGCGGCCTGGTTTTCCAAGATCAGCGTCGCCATCAGGATCAAAGCCAGGAGCAGTAGCAGGGTGAAGCGGACCCGGTCGGCGCGGCTGGCTCTCATCGCATTTCCGCCCCGTAAACCCGCCGGCAATCGGAAGAACTGCACCCGAAGCTGGAGCCTGAGGTGTCGGTGGGGTTTACCTCCAGCCATAAATACTTGCCTGAGATAGCCGACGATTGGAACAGGCTCAAGAAGCGGCTGGAAGCAGCTGAATCGGTCGCGGTGGGAAAGGCGAACCAGGAAATACCGCTCAGCGCGGGAGCGCCCGCTACCGGTGTCGTTGTCTGGCACCAAACGTGTACGCGGTTTGTGAACACCGCGACGTGTTCGACAGCGGGCGAGTTGCACTGGTACCAATAGAGCGCATCGGGCGCCTCCGGTGCAGCCTCGCCGGCGCCCTGGGCGGGCATATAGTTGGATAAGGCGGTTGCCGCAAGGATGATCACCAGGATCACCTCGATCGCCAGGCGCAGATTGCTGAATGTGAAAATGTTTTTCATCTCCGATCTCCTTTTGAACAACGATTTTTCCCAACGATAGGTTGAACTTCACACCCCAACACAAACCCTGCCCGCACCATCTGCTTTCCAGGCGCTATGGAGCAATCCAGGTTTGGTGAACACCCAACCCGGATTTCACTACACGCACTTTTTGGGGAATTGCGACCATATCCGAATGAAGCCCAGGTGCGTTGCACCTGAGCTAATTGCCCAGCCACGTTCCCAGGGCAAATTGAACCAGAAAAAGAATGATCGGCAGTACCACGATCGAGAGAAACCCGGCGAACAACCCTGGGCGCCAGGGCCAGGTGGGGATCTTGGCCAGGATCTCGCCCTCGATGTTCAGTCCGGCGAGCGCGTCGTTGATCTGTTCGACCTCAGCCAATATGTCCCCGTCAATGCACTGGTGCAGGCGCGCCAGGGTTGCCTTGAAACGCTGGTCGAGTACGGCACGGTGCTGCCGCTTCTCCGAGACCAGGCGTTGGTTCACGATCCGCAAGGGCAGCAGAAAGGTGACCAGGGCTAACGCGACCTGCACGACCAGCATCACCAGCGTTGGGATCGGTGCAACGCGCACGGGGACGACCAGCAGCGTCAGGGTGAGCAGGATCACCCAGCCCACGCCGGTTTGTGCGGTCAAGACCGAGAAAGCGTAAACTGGTTCGAGTTGGAAAAGGTCGAAGTGATCTACCATCCGTACGGTGCGATTCACAAGGTACAGCTGTCGAATGGAATGGTAGTAGATCGCGCTGCCTACGAAGAAGGTGGCGATCCCTTCGAGAATGACGATCACGAGGGTTAGAGTGTTATATCCATACGCCGGAATTACCGTGTCGTAAGCCAGGTACCAGAAAAGGACGTGTACGCCGGACCAGAAGAGTGCGCTGATGATCACCCCTCTGCTGGGCATCGTCGTGAATTCGTACGCGAGCCGCTCTTTTTTTTCCGGCGAAATGTCCAGCAGCCGGGAGAAGCTGGATAAAACCTCAAGCGAAAGTGTATCCAGGTAAGTAATGATCGCCAGTGGAACCCACAGCCATAGCGGAAAGACCAGCAGGATTGGGCTGAAAGTAGGGGCGGGGAGCCAGCCGTCTAGCCAGCCGAATACGTGTATTAAGCCTGCTTGAAGGATGAAGAGCAGGAAATACGTCAGTCCATAAGGGATGGGCAGCCGTTGGATGAAGCTTGTGAGTTTGTCTACGAAGCTCGGTGGGTATGGCTCGGCAGTTGCTGCCTCCTGCTTGGCCGGATAAGGATCGACTTTGATCGTCATGGGTTTTGCGTAGCTCCTTCCTCGGCGCCGGCAGTGTCCCTAGCCAGGCAAGATTATATCAGTACAATCGCTTTCAGACCGACCCGTACCATTCACCTCGTCCGGCATAATTTATTCCTATAAGTAGCCCGCTAACTTTTGTTAGACAATTCTTTGTTTTTGAGAACTCGGATCAAACGCGCCTGGCTCGCTTACTCTGAACCTGCTTCCAGGAGTTGCTTCAAGGTTTCCAACTCAATTGGTAGCTGGCTTTCTGCCTGTTTCTTGAGCAGCCCTTCCACCAGCTTGAAAACCCCGCTGGTTTCGAGGTGAATGCGCCGGGTCACCTTCGTGCTGCTCCCCTGCGGTTCGAACCTTATCCCCTCTTCAATCGGCAGTAGGCTATCGATCGTTTAGTGGTTATCTCGCTAAATTGCGAGATAACCAGCTCGAAGTTGAACACCGAGAAGCGCCCAACGTGTTGTGCCTGAGCCGCGCACAATCACTTCCGGCGTTATCATACGCGCTCGCGGCGCTGGTTCAAAGCGCTTGTTGAACAGTGCTGGCATACGCCGGTCGCCCATCAGCAGTCGAATACCGACCAGCAGATATCATTTCGCAACCGCTGATCATCCAGGACAAGCTCTCGAATCGCATCCGGTAGCTGGTCGCGCTGCCAGTGGCACTCGAGCCGGCCGGTACGCTCGCGATCGCCTTCTAGCGCTGCCGCGCGCGCAGCCTTGATCGCGTAAGCCGCAGCGCCGAGCTCATGCGCGGCGACGTGCGCGACCGCCGCCGCCTGACCCGCTGCATAGGCAGCATGGCGCGCCGCTCCGCTTAGATCTCTGGCCGCCGCCATCGCGTGACCGGCTGCCGAACGAGCCTGGGACATCGTGATCTTGCCTCGCACCCATGCCCGCGTCTGCTCAATTGCGTGACGCGGCCGTGTGTCCGAAGGCTTCGCCGACTCGAAGAGGTGCAGTACGTGCTCCGCACATACAGCCGCCCACAAGGCGAGAAGGTGGTGGTCTGAATCCGTGAGCGTCCCGCCGCGGCGGATGGTGATAAAGCGAGGGTCGCGATCTTTGGGGAGGATCATGCTGCACCTTCCAAAAATACGGATTTTCCCATTCCTTACCTTCATCGATATTGTATGATCTTCTCCCGATTCAGAGAAAATCATATTCTCACCTCGGTTAAGACTCAACTTACCACCGGAGAGCGCCCATCCGGCCAGTGCCGGTGTTGACTCTACTATAGAGATTCTATATTATATTGGAGTAATAATCTAAAATTTGTAGAAATTTCACCTACAAACCACCAGAATATCAGTTTGCTTCCAAGAACAGGAATCTAGCCATGCAAGAAGATGAAGATCTCGGAATACGATCAGACGTACCACTGTCCAAGCGTTTGGGATCCATTGGTCCTATATTTTTGGAGATCTTAGATATACAAGCGCTTGACTTCATATTTGGAATCTTATCGATCGTTGTAATCGTGCTCGGGCTTTACTATTACTTAGGATTTTGGCTGTCAGTCGGAGTTTTTATCGCTCTCTTTTTTGTTTTGGGGGGTTGGGGTTGGTTGACAAATTTATTCCTTGATCAGTGGATAAATATTGTCAGTTTCGGAGGACCTGTATATGGAAAGCTGGGTGGTCTCGGGCGAAAATTATTTTTTATTAATCTCAAAGCATCGGATGCTATCGAAATCGAATTGGATCCTTTGGATGCAAAGAAGCTGAAGGATTTCTTACAATTACTCATTAATTACGAGCAAGCTAGGCTAAAACTTGCGTACAGGGAACTCGTTTATTCACCAATTCATGGCGAAATCGATCAAGCGGATTTTGAATCGAAATGGACTTCAATTTGGGAGGATCAGATCCTTGAATTGCAGACCGATCATCTGAAATTTAAAGACGTCTTGAAAAATTCGAATTATGCCTATCTTTTTGCCTCGGGTTCGATACTCCAAATGACTCCCCGAATGTCTCGGCTTTTTATTTTGTTTCAACTGGCCTCGCTTTATCTGGTCGCCTTATTACTTCGAGATAGAATCCAATTTCTCTTTGTTATTCAGGCTGGGGTCTTCCTCAGTTTCATCTTCGCTCTACTTTGGTACATTGCTGTATCCTTTTCATACAATAAGTTCTTCACTTTCGTCGACCTCGATTCAATCCCTGAATCACTCCGGGAAAAATACTGGGAGCCATTGAAATCCCTGTCCGGAATTTTATTTCAACCGAGAGAATTAAGAGTGAGATCAAAATTCTATGCAGTCATGCGCGAATTTCAAGTTCGTCTGATACTATCCGGAATAAATTACAGCGGTGGCGCGTTGCTGTTGGTCGGCGCTTGTTTCTTAATTGCAAGACTTCTGAACATCCCCGAGCTTGAATTCTGGTATTCAAGCTTGGCGGTCGCAGTTCTTGTGGCTCCAATCTTTTTGGGGCTTGGTTTCTATCTGATTTCAATAATCTTACAATCCAGCAGGCAGGTAGTAGCGCCGCTCATAGCAGGCCTGTTAGGCGCCGCTTTACCCTTTGTCATTGAGTTCATCATCACTGGAGAGTTCAAACTCGATCTAGCTGAGAATGCCGTATCCAGTGTCATCTCGGGTCTGGGCATCTTATTGACCACAGTAGTGACCACACACATACAAGAGACAGTGGAAGGCAAAGGGTGAACGATGAATTCTTCTAACGATAAATCCTCCTCCACCAGGATCAAACTCCTCGCCCTGGTAGACACCCCGATCAGGTTCTTCACCCTCATTCTGCTAGTCATTGAAGCGCTCATGGGCGCTTTAGTTCTGGCGACTACGGGCGCTGTCCAGCTAATTTTTGTCGCCGCGATGATCTTGCTGCTCCTCGCGCTTGTTGCAATTGTTGCTTACTTTGCGTTCGAGCGCCCTGAGGCAATTTACGGTCGCCGAGTTGTCAAGCAACCTGTAAATCTTTCAACTGGGATGGTCAACTTGCTCAAGGCGATCGATCGCGAACCCAACTATCCCCGTTCTTATGGGAGACGTCTCCACCATCACCAGACCCCGCGAACGACCCCATGGGTAGGAACTGATCCGGTAGCGAAAGCCGGTTGGGAGAAAGCGGCAATTTATGGGTGTATGTTCCTGGTCCAGGTAGGATACGCCGCAGTCAACAAGGAGAAAATCTATATCACCGAAGCCGGTGAGAGTGTCTACACGAGGCTTATCGGGAGCTCGACCGTAGATGGTCCCTATACGGTCAGCGATGAAGAATTGTTCTATGACATGATAGCTGAGGAGTAAGCAGGCTGATATTCCCGCAGCCATCCCGGCAAGCAAGCTGAGCGCTAAAGCCGGTCTTCCGGCGATATCAGCCAGAAGTGTTTTGCCTGCCGGGACTGATTGGTACAACGTATTTGTGAAGGTTGTGCCGGTGAGGAACAATATCGGCGTTGCAAGGACGAGCCCGACCGACCACTTACCCAACCTGGTTTTTGGTGTAATTCTCCAGGATTGTTTATTCATACGATCTTCCATTCCATAGCAAGCTCAACCCCCGCGTGCCGCCTGGTGACCCCGAGTGCCCGACAAGATCGACCATAGCAGGTTGATCGACAGAAACAAGAATGCGATGGTGGAGTTCCAAAACGCAAGTAGGATCGCCGCGAACGCCACCGCGATCGTCGCGCCGCTGCGGATGACAGCCGTGCGGAAGGGAGCCCGCGGGACTCCCGGACGATGTAGCTCGGGTTGGCGGCCTGCGTACATCCAGAGTAACAAGTTTGCCAGTGAAGCCATAGAAAGGGCAATTCCGTAGAACAGGAACGCGATCGGCTCCCGGTAGTGGGCCGCTAAGACTGAATTTGCCACGGGGAGAAATGCCACGCATAGCAGAAACAACAGGTTCAGCCAGATCAGTTCGTAGTTATAGCTGGAAAGCATTCGAAACATCCGGTGGTGGCCGACCCAATAAACGCCGATGACGATGAAACTGAGTGCATAGACTCCTATGGACGGCAGAAGAGCCAGGATGGCGGTGCCCAGGTCGCCGGAAGATTCCCCTAAGCGGATTTCGAGCGCGAGCAGCGTGATCGCGATGGCGAACACGGCATCGCTGAAGAAAAGCACGCGCTCAAGAGAGTGGTCTTCCTCGGGTGGAACTTGCTTGGTAGAGTTCATGCTGCTAGGATACCTCGTGTCTGAGGGTTGCTGGCTGGCTGGTTCGCCAAAAGTGACTGGGTTAAAAGCCAGGCGCAGTCCGCAGGGTTAGCTCGCCGCCTGTCGCCTCCCCTCCGTTGGGGGTCGGCTTCCACCCCGCGCTTGCTGGTCTCCTTATTGAGGTGGAGCAGGTTTTGGGTCTCGGGATCGTCCTTCGGATCCTGGACGCTGAGCATCATAAACTAGGCGAGCAGATCATCACCGCCCATATTCATAGTAAGCCCATCCTACTCATCTCCAGCAGGCGGGTCTTCACGGAAAGAGTCGGTGGGTGTCATCTCATCACCTCGAGAAATGGCTAACTTTCCAATGGAATGATTGTCCATTTGTATGGACCGTTCCGCTATTTTGGCTATCAAGAATACCAAAGTAGCAGAAATAGTAGCATTACACTCTTTGGGAGAAATTAATCCATGTGCGACTTTGTTTCTTAAGTTGAAACGACATCGACTTTCAACAAGGAATATTCGGGCAAACCAGAATACGCCTTCAGACAAGAGATCCATTACATCAGTCCTTCTTGGAGCTAACAAACTCGGCAACGGGGAAATTTCCTCCCTTTTCTGGTCATCCAGTCGAATAGTCACAATGCCATTTTGCTCGGCCACCTGTACAATGAGCGATTCGAGTTGAGGTACGAGAATGTGAATCGATGAAATGTAATCTCCCACAAAATGTTGTTGAATACCATGCCGCGTCAATGACAAGTCAAATTGTGGAATGGAGTATTGCAGATACGAGATAATCTCCAGCTCTTTAAGTTGATCCTGCTTCTCAAATGTTGTCCATATTTCCCCGATTGCATGAACTATCTCAATGACATGCTGTTCTAGGAAGCGCAACCCTTCCCTTGGATCCTCCGATCCACGTAAGTTGTCCTGGTTATCTCGGTGGGAAGTTTGGAGATAAGAGACGAGCCCATCGTTTGAAAACCGGGCTTTCCTCTGTTCTATTTCATTAATATCAACAACAAGTCGGTTATCGCGCAATAGACGGTTTAGTATAGTATCGTCGACACTTGTAGGAGCCGAGTGATACGCAATCAATTTCCTTAAGGACGGTAGAAATCGCTGTGCATGCTGTCGTTGAATTGCACGAATAAGAATTTGCTCAAGTTCAAATTTAATGCTTGCAGCATTAGGCAAGCCGGGACCCAATTGAATCCTCGCAGTTCGCGCCATTTTAAGCAGTTCACCCGATCGTTTAGCATCGCCCAGCCGGTCCTTTGCCAAACCTGCAGCTTCTTCTAGCCGAGCCACGGTCAAGTCGGGATTACTCTCCAAGATAACGGATGCTCCATGAACGAGTGTATTAATAATTGCTAAATCTAGTTGACGACGCTCGACATCATCTGATGCAAGCTTTCGCCGCAAATCGAACGCGTTACGACAGATCCAGTGGTCTAGCTCGTTCTGAATAGGCAACTTCTGGCTTCCTTGCTCCAGAATGCGGCGCAGCCGTGCCCGATCAGAATCAGTATCAACCTGAAGAGGTTCGACGCTGCTACCTGTATCAATAGTCACCACCTGGATCGCGAATGCAGGATGCCAATTTAGTGCCCTTTCAGCCAAATCAAGCCGTTCACCAATCGCCCGCGAAGCGGCCTCAACCTTGTTGAACCTCAGAAGCGTCACGATCAAAGTGTCTGACAGGTTTCGATATCTGTGCAATTCCTCATCAGTTACACCGGGACGCGTGCCAGAAATGCTTGTAAGTATATTTCGATGCAAATCAGATAGATACTTTCCCAGATTGTCGGCATATACCATCATATCGGTGTAATTAGCTGTATCTTGGGGAGGTAAAGGATAATCCGACATCGATAAATTCCTAATGATTCTGCGATCCGCCTTATTGGATAATAAGCAAGTTTCTTTGTTCTCACCCTCCTATTTGTCTATTATCCATTCAAGTATTAAGAGTGATTTGCTGGAACCTTTGTCAAGGTTACAAGAAAATAGCAAGTCGCAGGGCAATATTAATGATGATCAAGATGATCGAACTAGTCAACCCAAATCTTCACCTACGGAACCCATTATCAGTTCTTTGGCTTCTG